>JAEXBC010000444.1 GCA_023457875.1 Bacillota bacterium
GGTATACACTTCCCACAAGATTCATTTTGCGTAAAGTTCATAAAGAAGCGAGCAACCTCTACCATACATGTATTTTCGTCCATTACTACTAAGCCACCAGAGCCAATCATGGCACCTGCTTTTTTGAGAGAATCAAAATCTAAAGGTAAATCTAAATCCTTATTAGTTAAGCATCCTCCTGAAGGCCCTCCAATTTGAACGGCTTTAAAGGCGGCGCCATCTCTCATGCCACCACCTATATCGAAAATAACCTCTCGTAGTGTGGTACCCATGGGAACCTCAATAAGCCCTGTATTTTCAATATTACCTGTTATTGCAAATGCTTTTGTACCTGGACTTTTTTCTGGTCCAATCTCTCTATACCATGTGGCACCATTTTGAATAATAAGTGGCACATTTGCAAAGGTTTCAACATTATTGAGTACAGTTGGTTTTTCGAATAAACCTTGTTCTACCGTTCGAGGTGGTTTTACACGTGGCATACCTCTTTTTCCTTCAATTGAAGCAGTTAGGGCACTACCTTCACCACATACAAAAGCACCTGCACCTCTATTAATCTTGATGTCAAAGCAGAAGTCTGTTCCTAGTATATTCTCACCTAATAAACCATAGGCCTTGGCATCCTCTATTGCCTGTCTTAATCTACTAATTGCAAGTGGATACTCTGCACGTACGTAAATATAACCTTCGCTGGCACCACATGCTCTTGCAGCAATCATCATCCCTTCTAACATACGATGAGGATCTCCCTCCATAATGCTTCGATCCATAAATGCTCCAGGGTCACCTTCATCACCATTACAAACGATATACTTGATTGGTTCCTTTTGACGTCTTACCTGGCTCCACTTTCTTCCTGCTGGGAAGCCACCGCCACCTCTACCTCTTAAATTAGACTCACTTAACTCATTGATGATTGCTTCTTCATCCATTTCAAATAGCGCTTTTTCAAGGGCCTTGTAACCACCTACAGCAATATATTCTTTTAGGGAGGTGGCATCAATATGTCCACAATGTTCTAGTACCAATCTGGTTTGTTTTTCATAAAAGGGAATGGTCTTTTGTGTTTGATAACTTATTCCATCTTTTTTGTAAATCAGTCTATCAATACATTCCCCATTTTTAATAGTTTTCTCGACAATTTCTTCACAATCCTCTGGCTTAACCTTGATATATAAATAACCCCAAGGCTCAATTCTAATAAGCGGTCCCATTTCACAAAAGCCATGACAGCCACTTTTCTTTACCCCTACTATAGGCTCATGAGGTTCCTCCTCAAGGCTCACACTGCAAGGAATATTTTTTTCCTTTAATAATTTTACAAGCTCATCATAAATTAGAAGCGAGCCACCTGCTATACAACCCGTTCCTGAGCAAACTAATATTTTTGCCTTTTCGCTAGCTAAGCCCTTTTCATAGACCTGCCTTATATGTACTAATGCTTCTCTACTTTTTAACATCTAGGCTTCCTCCCTTAACTGCTGCAACAAATCCTTTACTTTTTCAGGCGTCATACCACCATGCACCCGATCATTAACCGTTATAACCGGTGCAAGTCCACATGCTCCAAGACAAGAGACAGTCTCTACCGTAAACAATAAATCATCTGTAGTTATTTTCTTCTCAGATAACCCTAATGCATCCCTTAAAGCATTTAAAATAGGAATGGACTTTCTTACATGGCAAGCTGTTCCGTCACATACTTTAATCACATATTTTCCTTTTGGTTCTAAAGAAAAATTCTCGTAAAAAGTAGCAACACCATAAATTTTTGCGCTACTCATCCCTAACTCTTTTGACAAATAAGGAAATACCTCTTCTGGAATATAGCGATATAATTCTTGAATATCCTGTAATATGCTAATAATGCTCCTTTGACTTGCTCCGTTCTTCTCAATAATATGTTTTATGCTTTCCCAATCTACTGTTAGCCCCATTATTTCCTCCTATTGACTATATAATGTGATTTCCATACATCCTTTATGTTAATTAATTAACAAAATCCTAACTCAGATTACTACTTTGTTAATACTTTGTCAATATGATGGTTTGATTATTTATAAACTCTTTTCTGTATATGTAAAATTTTGTAGCAAGTTAAAGGTGTTTTCTATTTTTTGCTGTAGATTGTTGTAAAATATTCCACTTCACGTTAAACTATATATGGAGGTGTCTATGATTATGAAATTACCAAATAAGTTTATGACCCAGTGTGCCACCATAGGATGCTTAGTTCTTCTACTTCAGCAAACGACACTTGGTGAGCCATTCAATAATACAACCACTGCCATTCCCATTGAATCCAGTGCACCCACTGTCCAAAACGATGATATGCAAAATCCAAAGGAAATGCCAACCATTGATTATACCAATCTTGATGTTGAAGGCATCTTACTTCCTCGGAATCTATATATCTTACAAGGCTCCCAAAATGTAGCTGAACGCTATAATATTTACCACAAAAATGCTGTACTGGCTTTGCTTGTGGATTATCAGCTTGACTGCCTCAGTCCATATGGTATCAGCTTGCCTGGAAGATGGAATTTCCAAAGCGGTTCTACTACTAGCATTGCACCCTTTGAACCCTTTGACATCACACTTAATCTAAAACAAGGTATTACCACTACCACAAAGACTGCTTCTGTTGAAGTGGTTAATACATCAAATACAACACCCGTTAGACTATTAGCTATTGGTGATAGTTTAACGCGCTCAGGCATTTATCTAGAGCAAGTACAAAAAAAGCTTCCCAATGTAACTACTGTAGGAAGCCGCGTTTATCCTGGAGAAACCACCCCTCGTGAAGGACGTGGTGGCTGGACTTTAGAAAAGTATTTTAACAACATTAATTCCTCTGAATTAGATAGCCCCTTTGTTTTTCCTGTGAATGTATCTGGTTCACACTATAAAGGCAATACCAGGGATTGGAAAAACATCTGCTATACTAATCCAAAACACAGCACCTATAATGGTTTTCAAAAAATAGCCCGTGGCTGGAACGATCAAGGCGCCTATTTATACAATGAAAATGGCTACTATAAATATCCAGTAGTAGGGGATGTAATGGTGGACCCATCACTTCCATACGGAAAACAATGGGTAGAGTGGAATGGACGTACTTGGGCGCCAATGGCAGTGCAACCTACAGAATTTGAATTTAACTTTACAAAATATATGGCTCGTTTTTCGAGTGCTTATAAATCAGGTGCACCAACCCATGTCAGCATTTTATTAGGTGCGAATGACTTCAATGATATGAATGGTTTATTAAAACTTAAGGACCATATGGACAAACTTAATACCATGATAGACTCCATTCATGCTTATAATCCAAACATCAAAATTATTCTTTGTACCCCAACACCGTCTCCTAACACGAATATTGTTACTGACAGTAGGAAGAGCTATTATTATACCTATGACCGTTGTATGAAAATTGCCGCTTACTATTTACTCAAAACCTTTGATAATGACGAGTCTCTAGCACGGGGGATCTACATTGCACCTATGAATTTAACCTTAGACATAACTAGCGGCTTTGACTACAAAGAAAAATATGAAATAATCGATGGGGTTAATACCAAAGTCGTTAGTGCCGCTAACGGTATTCATCCTAATAACACAGTTGGTCAGCCTCAAATGGGCGATACTTTAGCCGCTGTCATTCAAAAATATCGCTAACACCTACTATAAATATTTCTATAGCAATAAAAACCTCAGTCTTTATATGATGTGACCCCCCATAGATGGATTTTTAGTCTCCTTATGAGGGCCATATTCATTATGACTGAGGTTTTATAATGCGAAAAATCTTTATTTTCTATAGCGAATTACACTTTTACTCGTTAAGTAGGTTGCTAAAAAATAGCCGCCGTAAACAACAAACATAATAACGCCTGTTAACCAAACATTTTTTGTAATATCGCCTATACCTATAATACGTACTATACCAATACCCACCTTAAGTCCTACTACTGAATGAATAATGGCTAATCCTAGTGGCATTATAAAGTAAATTGCAATTTGCAATAACAAGGCTTTTCCTATCATTGTCTCCTTTGTTCCTAGCTTTCGAAGCAGCTCATATCGCTCACTATTATCCGATGCTTCTGACAGCTGTTGAAGTGCCAAAATGGCTGCACTTGCCATCAAAAAGACAAGGCCTATATATACAGCTAAATAAGTAATAATCGCAGAAAGTCCTGTGTTCTGATCAAATACCTCCAGCTTGGTGATGTGATAGGTATAAGGCGTATCCTCTCTACCATTATATATATTATAGAATGCCTGATTAAATTGCTTGAGGTGTGCTTCATCGTTTATTGTAAAATTAATATTTAAGCGTTGTTCTATAGGGGTTGCCGCATTCAATAAGTCATCTGGCACAATGAGGGTTCCTAAATTGATGCTCATAGGTGCTGTTTCTATAGGGAAGCTCACCACCTCTAATTGTGCTGCTATTAAGTTTCTTCCTTCTAGTCTAACCTGCCCTTTTTCTTTTAAAAATTGTTCATAATAAGGCATCATTTGGGCAAAATCACAGCTGATCACAAATTCATTTTCTTTGAGTGATAGTGGCTTTTCTCCTTGCATACGTAGCACTTCATTATAATCTGAAAGACTCATTACTGGAAATGGAGAACGACGAATCTCTTCCCAAGCCTTAGCAATCTCAATATCATCTATACTGATGACTACATCTTCCCAAGATACCTCTGTTTGATAGGTTGTAAGTTCAATCACATCTTTTGCTAATGTTTCTAAAGGAAATCCATCTTCTATAAGCTCTGCTTTTAGTCCCTTTTCTGTAATGGCTTCCATTTGGGTATTTTGTATGGTTGCATCAAAAGGTGTACAATGCTTTAGTTTTTCATTAAATATGCTTGATAATGAAAAGCCACAACATAATCCACATATGGTTAGAAATAGCATGATACATACAACAGAAACTGAGGTAAAGGTGGTATTGATTTTATGGTTGATCTGGCGTAATACGAATATATTAAGTCCTTTAAAGTATAGCTTCTTATTTCTTTCCACTAAACAAAGAATGATTCCTGACAAAGACATAAAAAACATTACCGTACCTATCAATCCTAGCACAATAGCGATTAATATATCTTGACTCCAAATAAATAGTCCATTTTTCAAAATAATCTTATATGCCATGCCTATGATTACAGCTGAAATAATAAATAATACAATGGATACGCTTACCTTTCTAACTTGAAATTTTTCGTTTTTCTTTCCAGCATTTAATAGTTCAATCAATTTGCACCTTGAAACAGTTGTTGTATTAAAAATCATAATCACTAAATAAATAATACTAAAGTAAAGAATAGATTTAGAAAAAGCAGCCTGAGAAAAGGTAAATTCAAATTTCTTTAGGTTGGCTCTAAATAGGTTTGCTGTCACCACGGAAAGTGCCTGTGAAGCAAAGATACCCACTATAAGGCCAGTAACTAAAGAAAAAACGCCAATAATGAGGGTTTCCAAAATAAGAATTCTAGACACTGTCCCCTTATTCATCCCTAGGGTCAAATAGAGTCCTAACTCCTTTTTACGTCTCTTAATTAAAAATTTATTTGCATAAACCATTAAAAAGCCCAACACAATGGAAATAAAAACAGAGACATAACCCATCACCTCTACCATAAGCTGTACGATTTCCTTTTGTGAACTATTTAGTTCAATCATAGCCTCTTGACTATCAATGGCGTTAAAAATATAGAAAATACAAATACTAAAGCTTAGGGTCATAAAATAAACTAAATAATCCTTAATACTCTTTTTCACATTATTCATCGCTAACTTAAAATACATTGCCAAGGTCACCTCCAAGTAATGTAACCACTTCTATAATCCGATTAAAAAATACTTTTCGGCTTTCTGATCCCCTGATAAGTTCATTGAAAATCTTACCATCTTTTATAAACAAAATACGTTTACAATAGCTTGCAGTAAAGGCATCATGGGTTACCATCAATATAGTAGCCTTCATTTGATTGTTAAGCTTTTCAAAACACTCTAAAAGCATTCTAGCTGACTTAGAATCTAAAGCTCCTGTTGGCTCATCTGCCAGTATCAAGGAGGGATCGGTTACAATGGCTCTTGCAGCTGCTACCCTTTGCTTTTGTCCACCAGACATTTCATAAGGATATTTGCGAAGTACTTCTTCTATTTCTAACTTCTTAGCAACCTCAATAATGCGCTTATCAATATCATGAACGGGTGTTTTAATAATGGTTAATGCCAAAGCGATATTCTCGTAAGCTGTTAAGGTATCGAGAAGATTAAAATCTTGAAAAATGAATCCTAACTCTTCTCTTCTGAAACTAGCTAGCTTTCTCTCGTTCATGCCTGTGATACACTTATCCTTTATTAAAATCTCACCTGCCGTCACTGTGTCAATTGTGGAAATACAATTAAGCAAGGTGGTCTTTCCACTTCCTGATGCCCCCATTATGCCAATAAATTCTCCCTTATGCACTGTAAAACTAATGTCATCTATTGCTTTAGTCACGTTTAGTCGACTACCATAATACTTTTCAATATGTTCAACCTTTAATATTGCGTTCATCCTTTTCACCTCTTGTTTTTGATAAGCTTATTGTACGTGATGCATTTGTCCTTCTCCATAAGATTTCCTTACAACTACCTTACATTTTTGTCACTTAAAAAAGGATACTGCAAAACAGTTATTTTGCAACATCCTCAATCAAATGCATCCTACTTTTTGGAAAGGTAATGCTCACTTTTGTCTCTTTGCCCTCTATGGAGGTAAGTCCTAATTGTAAGCCCAGCTTAGCGCATAGCTTATCACATAGATAAAGTCCCATACCCGTTGCCTTGGTAAATCGCCTACCATTTTGTCCAGTAAAGCCTTTCTCAAAGGCTTTTGTTACGTCCTTTTCACACATACCAATCCCATTATCCCTGATCTGTAAGATGACTCTATTTCCTAATTCATAGGCTGAAAATGTAATTTCAGGTAAATCCCTTCTATACTTAATGGCATTACTTACAATTTGACCCACTATAAATTCAACCCATTTGCGATCGGTATAGACAGTTTGCTCTAGATTCTCAAAATGAACTGCTATCTTGCTCTCAATAAGTAGCTTGGAATGTTTTTTTACAACTGTCTTAACCACATCCTCTAAGCGGGTTTCTTGAATTAAATAATCCTTTTCTACTTGATTACTTCTGGAATAATATAAAGCTTGCTCAACAAAGTCTTGTATCCTATCTAATTCCTCACGTAGGCTGTCTGAAATCTCCGAAGGATGATTGACAAGTATCAATTGGCTAGCTGCAATGGGTGTTTTCACCTCGTGAACCCAAGTTTCTATATATTCACGATAAGCCTTAGAAGAACGTTTATAAAGTGCAATATAATCATTCATACTTTTTGAGGTTTCTCGAAATAAATCATACAAAAAGATACCCTCGTAGAAGTTGGGTCGCTCTAAAACCGCTGATAAAAGATACTTTTTATCTATACTTTCATGCTGCCTTCTCACCAAACGGTAAAAATGGTGTCTGCGCAAATAGTCTTGAAGAAAAATAACGACTTCTGAACCCAGAAGTAACACGGTAATAAAGCCTCTGCTATATGCTCCTACATGAAGCATCTTCAAAAGAATAATAATAAAGGTAATAACGCAAATTCTTAAACAAAAAGCAAAGAGGTGATCCCTAACATATTCCTTTAGCTTCATATTCGATATCCCTGCCCTCTTTTGGTCATAATGTAGTCCTTAGCCCCTAAATTCTCTAATTTATGTCTTAACCGATTAATATTCACCGTTAATGTATTATCATCCACAAACTCATCAGATTGCCAGAGTTCGTTCATGATTTCATCCCTCGTCACAATGCGGTCCTTGTTTTTGATCAGTAAGTGCAAAATACGCATTTCGTTCTTTGTAAGCTCAATCTCTTGGTCTTGATATCTAGCCTTCCCTTGGGATAAATCTAATAAAAGTTCTTTGTAGACCAACGTATTTGTCTCTTCGTTTTGATACACCCTCCGTAAGATAGCGCTAATTCGTGCTAATAAGATTTGCGTATGATAGGGCTTAGTGATAAAATCATCAGCTCCCAAATTCATACTCATGAGCTCGTCCATCTCACTGTCTCTGCTGGTTACCACAATAATAGGCGTCCCAGAAACCTTTCGAATTTCTTTACATACAAGGTAACCATCTATATAAGGCAAATTAATATCCAGCAAAATAAGATCAGCTTGTGCCTTAAGCACCTGCTCTAATAGTCCCTCAAAGCTTTCAATAACAATACATTCATAGCCGTATCGCTGTAATAGTGTAGCAAGCTCTTCCCGAATCTTATGCTCATCTTCAATAATTAATATCTTTGCCATCACTTTTCCCCCTCTCTACCCTTCTCTAAACCCATCATCTGTATAGCTTATCCATATACTTTATCACGCATACAGCACCACACAACAATCTATGCAAGTTGACTAAATAAATTATACCTTAATCCACACAAAAATAAAGAGGCTATGCACTAAGCTATATTGCCTTTTAACGCCTTAGTGTCAAAGCCCCTTAATAAACAAAAATCCTCAATTCTAACATCTTTGTTAGAGATTGAGAATGTCGTACAGTGTTACTAACCCTTATTAATTGCTGCTTCACTCATTTGTGAAGGAGAGCTTGGATTAATATGAATCGTTTCATTACCTTGTATTTCTCCAACCAATTTATATGTTACTTCACAATCTAAACAAACGGCTTTAAATTGTGCTGTTTTTGTCGTAATTCTCACTAATTTTTTTCCACAACTTGGACAATAACCTAGTCTCATTTCTGCACCTCCTTAGTTATATTTAACTATTATACATTTTTATTGTCTATAATACAAGCCTTCTGGTAGCTATTCTTTTCGCTAGCCCATAATCCATTTCACCACAGCTGAAGCTTATTTCCCTCTAATAAAACATCTTGACATATCATAAATCAAACCAATAGTTTAAATTATGATACCTATCCCTTATATGCCCATATTGCCTTTGGAAAAATCGACATACATATCGACCAAGATAATCCTTCTGATATTTTAAGAGAAATCTTTGAAATAGGAGAAACCATTAATCAGGAACTTGGCATTTTCTTTGAAAGAGGCGTGACCGTTCTTGCCGCACCTACATACTTTGCTAATGTGCCTGCTCCAGTTAAAAACCTATTTGATCGTTTAGTGGCCGTTATCATGGACGATAACCAAGGTATGATTCCAAAACCACTGCTTTTTTCTAAACAAGGCTACTTACTTTTAACCACTTGTAGCACTCCAACACCTTTTGACAGGCTTGCTAGTCAATGTACTGGCTGTATAAAAGCCATGAAAGAATTCTTTAAAACCCCTGGCATGAAACACCTTGGCAGTGTCATTTACGCAGGCACAAAAAACAAAAAAGAAGTGCCTAAAAAGGTACTCCTTAAAATTGAAAAATCCCTAAAGGAATAAAAATAATACGCCCACTTGATTTTTTATTCCCATTCTCTCTAGTGGTATGTCCACTAGGGAGCTACTACTTCATAAGATTTAGATTTCCTCTCGACTTAAGACAAAATCCAAAAAGCCACTACACCCCTCATAAACATCCTCATATGTAAGATCAAAGTTTCCAGTATACCAAGGATCAGCAATATCTCTTGGATTTTTTGAAAAATCCAGTAACTTATAGATTTTTCTTTCGGGGTCACTCTTTAATATCCTACGCATATTAGTGATATTGGCACCATCCATACCTAGAAAATAATCATACTTCTGATAATCCCTGTAAGTAAGCTGAACAGCATATTTTCCCTCTGTAGAGATATTATACTCCCTTAGCTTCTTTCTTGTTCCTGGATGAACACCATTTCCAATTTCTTCTGTACTCGTGGCAGCAGAAGCTATATAAAATCTATCACTTAAGCCACTCTTAGAAACTAAATCCTTCATTACAAACTCAGCCATAGGCGAACGACAGATGTTGCCATGGCAGACAAATAGTACTCTAATCATAAACATTTCTCCTCTCAAATTGCCCTGCAATACCAAGTTTTGCAAGGTGTCATCGATTTTTCTTGATATTGTACTTATACTTTTCGTGTAGAACATTAGAATTCTAATCCTTGCTAAATATCCATTTAATGTTGCAAATCAAAAAGATACACACATGGAGAGTTGGTCTTCTTTTCAAAACCTACTACACATAGTTTTTTCCCATCTGTATAAAAATTGCTCTCATCAGATAATAATCCCTTAAGTTTAATCGATGTTTCAATCTTTCCTTTGAATGGGTTAATGAATAATAGTTCACCATCCCGTCCTCTACTTACAATTCTGTTATTACTCCATATATACCTTGTTGTTCCTCTTGTATCAATAGCGCACAAACAGTGTCCATCTGATTTTCTATAACAGTATAATCCACCACCATGCCCAGCTGTACCAAAAATAATGCAATCGTTTACTTCTTCGAAATCTGTGTAACGATATCCTTTATGCTTTTCTGTCCATAACAATTTGCCAGTAAAATCTACACATTGGTAGCTTCTACTGTTTTTGTACTTCATTATGCAATCAGTAAGCGTAATATCCGCCCTTTCATCAATTGGCACTGAACACAAGAACAGTTTCTCAATTTCGATTGGAATAGGAACTATGAACGAAAGCTCCTTAGCAGTACCATCTACTGCTATTTTTCGGCAATACAGCCTGGGTGGTACCCCATAAAGATAGTAAACATAGCCATCTTTATAGTAAACGGGTGCTTCGAAGAACACAGGACATTGCGTTTTAGTATTAAATTCATACTCTGTTATCAACTTCATATTAACCTCACCAATAAAATTTTTAAGAACGCTCTGAACATATTGTTAGGCTACCATTGTTTTCATCTCATTTTTATCTTAATCTCCCTAATGCTAATCCACCTCTTAAAATGCAGTGATTTGCTGAGTTTGGATGACGTAACTCTACAAGCCGATATGTACTATCTATTCTGTTTTTTTCTTTTTTTGCTATGTACAATACAATAAGTAGCCACATAAATACCATTTATAATCATGGATGGTATACATATTACTATAAAAGCAATATTGTTCAGCAATGCATCTATTCCGGAATAATGAACACCTTCCCCCATACCAAAAAGACCGTAATCGGTATAACCATATAACAATAACCATACGCCATAAAGCAAACCAAGTAAGAACAATGTTATTGCCCATTCCAAAATCATATTGGCTATAAACTTATAGAATCTATCGCCTGTAAGTCTTCTATACAAAATGGTAATAACCACATTGTAAGTGAATGCTATAGCAAATGCTTCGGCAATAAATGCATCCTCAAAAAATCCTATTGTACAACAGATCATCATCAATACTGCCTCTATACCATAGATTATTAATTTTCTATTCATATCATTTGCTCCCTTAATATTAATTACCCTTTGCAAAAAAATAGGAATTTAGGATTGATCATATTATAACATTCTGTATTTGTTCTATACGAAAAGGATCTTCAATGACAATGGATAAAACTACTCAAATCATAAACTTTATCAGTGCAAAGAACTCTCTAAACATATTGTTCGGCAGATACATTGGGGTTGCTCCAGCAGCAATGCCGCATACGTTCTTAAGTCCTTGTTTTTTTGCAATCTGCATCGCCCTAAAGACATGAAAATTATTTGTTACCAAGCCAACTGACGCGCCGTCTTCTATAAACGCCATACTATTTGAAATGTTCTCTTCTGTAGTCTTGGATTCTTTTTCAAGCATAATCCTATCCTCAGGGATTCCCTTTTCTTTAAGATAATCTGCCATACCCACTGCTTCAGCAAATGGCTCATTATATCCCTGTCCACCAGAAACAATACATAGGGTTTTTGGATTTTCTTCCAAATAATCTATCGCCTGATCGAGCCTATACTTAAGTACAACACTGGGCCCATTCTCATAAACTTGTGATCCAAGGATGATGATATAATCAAGATCAGGTTTTCCCTTTTCATTAAATCCACTTATTACAAAGCCCTCCACTATAACAAAACAGCAACCTCCAATCCAAAGTAGCACAACAACTAG
>JAEXBC010000445.1 GCA_023457875.1 Bacillota bacterium
AGCGTATGATGCAACTAAGCTTAGTGATGAAAAGACAACAACTCATCATACAAAGACCAAAGCTAATCCTATAGGGGATAAACAGTACAAGGACAAGCAGGCAGTCACGCAGCTTCATCCCGTAAAATCACGGACGCCCATACTTACGGAAAAGGACATTGCTATGCTTATTAACGATTTTAAAGCTTTGTAGATAAGATTGTTAGGTTCAACTTAAGGTAAATAAAACTCAAATCAATCAATTTATAAAAACACATCAACTCATAAAAATGTTAATGGGAATGTGTTTTTTACCTGTAAGAAAACTGAAAAATGAATGATTTTCGACAAAAGTGTAAAGAATAGGCATAAGTTTTTGAATAAATATAGTAGATTTAGGTATTTTATTGAATGATAAATTGAACTATAATAGAGTAGTCAAAAATAAATTAGTCGTTGGGAAAATAGGAGGTTTAGTAATGAGCAAAATTACGATTGATTACTCTAAGACTGGAGTACAAGCGCATGAAGTGGACTTTTTTAAGGCACAAATTGAAGTAGCGCATAAGATGTTACATGATAAAACAGGAGCAGGCAATGACTTCTTAGGTTGGATTGACTTACCTGTAAACTATGACAAAGATGAATTTGAACGTATTAAAAAAGCAGCTAAGAAGATTCAAGAGGATTCAGATGTACTGATTGTAATAGGTATAGGCGGCTCTTATCTTGGTGCAAGGGCTTGTATTGATGCGTTAAGCCATACATTTTATAATGCACTTAGCAAGAATCAAAGAAAGTCACCTGAAATCTATTATGTAGGTAATAATATTTCTGGTACGTATTTAAAGGATCTTTTGGATGTATGTGAAGGTAAAGAGGTAAGTGTTAATGTTATTTCTAAATCTGGAACAACAACAGAACCAGCTATTGCTTTTCGTGTATTCAAAAAATTCATGGAAGAAAAATACGGAAAAGCACAGGCAAAAGAGCGTATTTTTGCAACTACTGACCAGGCAAAGGGTGCTTTATTAACACTTGCCAAAGAAGAAGGTTACGAAACCTTTGTTATTCCTGATGATGTAGGTGGCCGTTTCTCTGTACTTACTCCAGTAGGCTTACTTCCAATTGCAGCAGCAGGTATTAATATTGATGAACTCATGAAGGGTGCAGCAGATGCAAGAAGTGAATATGCTAGTGCTAACGTTTGCGAAAATGCAGCTTATCAATATGCAGCTGTTAGAAATGCCTTACTTAGAAAAGGTAAGACAACGGAAGTTATAGTCAATTATGAACCATGTTTGCAGTACTTTGGGGAGTGGTGGAAACAATTATTTGGTGAGAGTGAAGGTAAGGATCAAAAAGGACTGTATCCATCTTCAGTGAATTTCTCAACAGATCTTCATTCTCTAGGACAATATATACAAGATGGACAAAGAATTTTATTTGAAACAGTTATCAATGTTGAAGCACCAAGAAAAGATATTACACTTGAAGAAGAAGCTTCAGACTTAGATGGATTAAATTATTTAGCAGGAAAAACGATGGACTTTGTTAATAAAAAGGCGTATGAAGGAACCATTCTTGCCCACGTAGATGGTCAAGTTCCTAATGTAGTGATTAACTTACCAGCTATTACACCATATCATATGGGACAGCTTATCTATTTCTTTGAAAAAGCTTGTGGTATTAGTGGATATCTACTAGGTGTTAATCCTTTCGATCAACCTGGAGTAGAGGAATATAAGAAGAATATGTTTGCTCTTCTAGGAAAGAAAGGTTTTGAATCTCTTAGAGAAAAACTTTTAACAAGACTTGGTAAATAATAAGTAGCTTTATTGAGACTGCCATGCACTGGCTCTAACCTGTAAGTATAGCTAATGTTTATTGTGTTTAGCTATAGGTTGCAGCAATTTGAGTGGTATGGCGGTCTTTTTTTGATGGTAAGAACTCAATCTTTTGAATGTGGCTTTACATTATTTGCGAATGTAGGTTAGCCATTATAATAGGTGTATGCTATAATATGTCGTAAGGAATAACAACTATAGAGAAGCAAATGACAAACTTATATCCCAAGCAAATAAGATATCAGAGAGTAGCAACTTATACGCAGTTATCATATCAGGGATGTAAAGTGTTAAACTGTTTTGTATAAATCTAAGACAATAATGATCTTATTAATTATTGTAATATAAAGAGTAGCTAGGATATTGAAATAGTCATGATATAAAGCATATGATGATATAAAAGAAGGTGTAAAAATGGATGGAGAGAAGAGAAGGGAAGAAATATTGAAGCTTTTGAAGGCACATACTAAGCCAATTAGTGGAGGCTTTTTATCTCAAAGCTTTAAGGTGAGCAGGCAAGTTATTGTTCAGGATGTGGCATTACTTCGCGCAAGTAAGTACGATATATTAGCAACTGCAAGAGGCTATATATTAAATAAAGATGCAGATACGATGTTGCAACGTGTCATTCTGGTGAAACATAGCCATGAGGATACAGAGGATGAACTTAATACGATTATTGACAATGGGGGACGTGTTAGAAATGTCATTATCATGCATCCAGTATATGGGGAGCTTTCAGGAGATTTGATGATAAAAACAAGAAGAGAAGTGAAGCAGTTTGTAGATAAACTAAGACAGACGAACGCAAATACATTGCTTCGTCTTACAGATGGTACCCATATGCATACAGTTGAAGCTAACTGCGAGGAGGAACTTGATATCATAGAAGAAGAATTAAGAGCAAAAGGGTATTTAGTTAGCGAATCTTAATACACATAAGATAGCTCAGATTTAATTATTTCGCCCGGTATAGAAGATAGCACCTGTGAGTTATTGAGGTACTATCTTTTATTGTATTTAGAGATAACTATTTTTTAGAGACATTTATTGTGTATAAGTTATATCATGTGGGAAAAATAGAGTTATTTGATAAGCTAACTTAAGCAAAGTATATTTTTAGGTTGAATTTGAATTATAGACTGAAACTAATAAATAGATTGACTGGTGACAAGACACATGATACAT
>JAEXBC010000446.1 GCA_023457875.1 Bacillota bacterium
CTCTCTGGCAAACGCTGACCTTTTTGCAATTTTGATGCAATCACCACGCCTATCCCATCTGGTACCACCAAGTCTGCCTTTTCAATTACTTCTTTAAAGGCTTCGTCATTTTTGGCAAGCATCACGATTTCTGGGTTTGGCGTATAAACGCAGTGAAATGTATCAGAATGCATAAAACTTCTAATCTTGCCCACTGCCTCTTCCATTGTTACCTTTGAAATAGGTATATCTAAAATATTGATTGTTTCCTCCATGAGTATCCTCCATTTTAATCCACTAACCTACAAGTATCTCTCATTTGACTATTTATCTACTAAATACCAAGTAATTTCTTAATACAATGCACCGGTAAATAGATACGTTCTTCTTTGCTTTTATAATTGAGCTCTAATTGATTTTTTAACTGTTCTAAATTTTTCTCGAGATGTTGAACGTAACTACTAAATTTTTCGCTACTGATGCAATCAATATCTATATAGAGTTCATTATTCATTTCTTTCATAAATGCCTCTACCTTTGGATCATAGGAAATGCCTAACATAGGAACATTAGTAGCTGCTGCCATAATAAGGCTATGTAGCCTCATACCAATCACCATTTTAAAGCTTGCCGTATAATCCAGCACTTCTTCAATAGATAGCATATGTTCAATTAATTCTAGCTGAGTGTGGGCTACTTGTTCTGGCAACTTACTTTCAAGCGCCTTCATTAAGTTTTGACTAATCTTTACATCTTGATCGTAATACATAGGAATAAAACAAATTTTATACCCTTTTTCAACCAGTTCTAATAAACCCTTTTCCATACTCGAAATTAATCTTTGCTCAAATTCTTCGCCTTGCCATGGTCTAATATAAACACCTACTGCATTTTCATCAGCAATTTTCCTATTGGGAAGTTTAATGCCTAAGACTGGATCAATGGCTATATCAATAGGTTTTTTTATTCCTATTTGCTCTAAAAGCACCTTAGAATCTGCATCTCTTACAAAAATCCCATCTACTTTATTAATGACCCTTCTCATAAGCCATCTACTTATGCCCTTATTAACCGGTCCAACGCCTTGTGAATAAAATACAACCTTCTTTTTATAAAACTGCGCTATTTTAACAATTGCCAAATAATAAGGAATGGTTTTGCTACTGGTTATATCTTGAAGTAAGCTTCCACCACCACTAATAAGCAGGTCACTTTTCTTAATGACCTTTGCTACTGCTTTTATATCCCATCGATTAACACTTTCTACCCTATATAGTGCCTTTGTCTTTTCTGGATTGTTGGATAAAACGGTAATGGTTACACTTGGAATTTCTTTTTTAAGAAGACTTACTATTGAATAAAGTACAGCTTCATCTCCAATATTATCAAACCCATAATATCCTGACAAAACTATTTGTTTTGTATTTGCCATTTTTGTATCACCTTACTTACATATTTTAAAATCCAAATAAGCACTAATCCGATTATGATTCCTATCACGATGCCATAAGCACTTCTTAATAAAGAAATGAGAATTGGCGTGTGAATATGGGCATAGGTGTTGACAAAAGAAACAGGACCTATGGTCGCTAAGATCGCAAATACGATACGAGACTCTTTATAACCAAAATGTAAAAGTGCCATAAGTATTGGGTAAGCAATAAGGAATTCCTTTGTACGAGGGCGTACCCCGAGTACATTGTCAAGAAACTGTCTAAATTGTCGTTCAAGATCTGTGGCCGTTCCCGTATTACCTGTTCTCATGATATAAACCACTAAAACACCACTTAATACGATGAATAATAACAAAGCGCCATAGCTTATCTTTCTATCTAAAAAACTCATGTAGTATTTGATATCTAGCTTATGCTTTTGATAAATAAGAGCGAAAACTACTAGTAGAATAGGAAGTACTGTGGCAAACTTTACACCCATAAACACATTGATGCCAAGTGCAAAATTTGTTCTTGAAATACATCCAATGGTTGTTAATACCCCACCAAAAGAAATAAGACAGATTTTAAGCAAGCTAAAGAGCGTTGCTTTTATATCCCTAGGCTCCTCCTTCATTTCCTTGAGCACGGCATAGCTTGGAAATACAATACTTCCAAAAAGCGCCATAAGTGATGAAGCAAGGCTTGTATTGAGTTTTAATAAGCCAATATAACCAATAGTACCTACAATACCTATTATATAGCCAAGTTTTGTCATTCCTATTTCTTCAAGTAATAAAATGAATGCCATGATAGCGCCAAGACCAGCTAGAATAGCCATAAAAGCAGGTATGGTTTTAAGATTATAGTCAGGTACTTCTCCCGCTAGCGTATAACCTTTATGAATCGCCTCTTGGGTAAAGTTGGTGATAGCTTCTTGCAAGTAAGTAATATCCTCTTCTATATTAACAGTTGTTGGCATTTTGAATAAAAATACTCTGTTATTTCTTTCTCGTAGTGCCAGTTCATAACGATCCACTAAGTCGGTAACATTAAAAGTAAGAATTTGGTTATCTCCTATGGTGTGTAATCTTACAACCTTATAATGCGTGCCAAGGGTACTTGCTCCCTTTGCTAAGCTATTAAAGCCTTCTTGTTTATTACTGGTAAATTCAATAAATCCTAACTGATGCTCCTGGAAAAAGTTTTTCATTAACTCGCTAGAGGACCCTGGAATCTTAACATCAGCAAAGTAGATTGGTCCTAAGCCATTGATTTTTTCTAGCTCCCCTATGAGATACTCTAGTGATTGTGAGGTAACGTTAGTCCATGTCTTGAGTTGAGGAGAAATGGTATAACCTAGGCTTGCAGCAAGGTTAAGATCTTCTACATTAAAGCCTACTCCTGCTAGGGTTAACTCGCTACTATATTCCCCTACACAAATAAAATAGGTGCCTTCATTTTCTGTCATTTCAAGTGGCATATCCTTTGTAGCATAGCTATCCAGAATATTTTTTGCAACCACAGGGTTTTGCGTTACAATATATTGACACTCAGGTTCCATATCTTCCATTTGAGGATAATAAAGCTTCAAAATATAGCCGTCGATAATACTTACTTCTCCTTGCCCTTTATAACTATAAAGGTCTGGTTCTATGGCGGACACTACTGTATTTTCTCTTACAAATAAGGTTGTGGCACCACTGCTTTTCAAACTCGTAAGTACTTCTTCTAGAGGTGTATTAGTATCCCTGGCTATTCGCAGTACATCACTGTACCGAATAGCAATCTCAAATTGTTTATAGCTTTGTTCTGTTTCTATTCTATTACTTCCTATAAAAGCACATACTGCTAACGAGATTGCCATCACAATATAGGTAAGGGTCTTCATATTCTTTTTCATGTTTTCCTCCATTAACTTTCTGAATCTTTTATCCTAAGATGTATCCACCCCGTACCATGAC
>JAEXBC010000447.1 GCA_023457875.1 Bacillota bacterium
ATATTATGAGTCGTTTTACCAATGACCTTGACTCCGTTGGTGAAATGCTTAATAATACCTTGTCTCAGGTTTTTTCAGGTGTTGTTACTTTGGTTGGTACCATCATCCTAATGTTTGTCACCAACTGGATTTTAGCAGTTGTTACGATTGTAACAGTGCCTTTATTATTCTATGCTGGTGGTGCAATTGGTAAAAAAAGCAAAAAATATTATAAAGGTCAACAGCAAGCACTTGGCGCTGTCAATGGATATATTGAGGAAACTGTGAGTGGTCAGAAGGTCATCAAGGTATTCTGCCATGAAGAAACAACAATGGAAGAATTCGAATTTTTAAGTGATGACCTACGTGAAAAGCAAATAAAAGCACAATTTTTTGGCGGTATTATGGGGCCTGTTATGGGGAATTTAAGTCAGATTAGTTATGCTTTATCTGCCACAGTTGGTGGTATTTTATGCCTTCTTTCAAAATTTGATATTGGTGGTCTTACCATATTTACAAATTATTCGAGACAATTTTCAAGGCCTATTAGTGAATTGTCCATGCAGATGAATACAATTTTTGCAGCCTTAGCGGGAGCAGAAAGAGTATTTGAAGTCATGGATGAAACACCTGAAGTAATGGAAGTAGCAGGTGCAACTAATATCTGTTCTGAAGCAAATCAAGTGGAGGGCGCGCAGCTAGTAAAAGGTAAGGTAGAGCTTAGGGATGTGACCTTTGGTTATGTTCCCGACAAGACCATACTAAGGCATATCAATGTGATTGCAGAGCCTGGTCAGAAGGTTGCCTTTGTTGGATCAACAGGTGCTGGAAAGACAACGATAACGAATCTCATCAATAGATTTTATGAAATTGATGAAGGCGATATATATATTGATGATATTAATATCAAAAATATCAACAAGAATTCATTAAGAAGTAACATTGCAATGGTGCTTCAAGATACCCATCTGTTTTCAGGAACAGTTAAGGAGAATATCCGATATGGGGGCCCTGATGCAACCGATGAAGAAGTCATTATTGCGGCGAAGACAGCAAGTGCCCATTCCTTTATCCAGAGACTCTCAGAGGGATATGATACGATACTAGAGGGTGATGGTTCGAATCTAAGTCAGGGTGAGCGTCAGCTTCTGAACATTGCCCGCGCTGCTATTTCAAAGGCACCTATCTTAGTGCTGGATGAGGCTACCAGTTCTGTTGACACAAGAACGGAAAAGCACATTGAACATGGTATGGAGCGTCTAATGAAAAATAGAACCACTTTTGTTATCGCCCATAGGCTATCTACTGTTAGAAATGCCGACCAGATTATCGTGCTAGAACACGGCGAAATTGTAGAACAAGGCACCCATCAAGAGCTTCTGGCGATGAATGGAAGGTATCATCAGCTTTATACTGGAGTAGTTGAACTGGACTAGAAGAAGTAAACAAAACATACAAGGACCTTTGTGTTTTGAAGTTTCATTTGAAATTTCAAGACATAAAGGTCCTTTTCTAGAACACGTTCAATAAATGTTCATGACAACTGTATGTCATATTTATATGCTAAGAATTTGTAAATGTCGTGATTTCAATAATAAGTTCTGCAACTATTCATAAAAAATCGTAACTACCATCCGTAGGCAAACATTGAAAAACAGTTGCCTTTTAAGTTGTTTGAATATTTAGCTTGTGATAAGATGATGGTAAAGACTTTTTGTCATATATTTATAGGAAAGAAGTTAAACTTGCCTTGACATTATTATGGAACTGAAGTGATGCTTAAGTTGTATTGTAGGTAGAATAAAGGAGATGAGATTATAGATGAAAAACATTTGCATTTACGGAGTCGGAGGTGTTGGAGGATATTTCTCTGCAAAAATGATTCAAAATGACTCCCACCATCGTTATAACATCAGCTTAATTGCAAGAGGTAGTCATTTAGAACAAATAAAGAATAATGGGTTAGAACTAATTAGTGAGAATGAAAGGATTATAGCACGTCCGTATATTGCGACAAACAATATTCTAGAAGTTCCCAAGCCTGATTTGATTTTATTATGTGTGAAATCTTATGACTTAGCCGAGGCCATAAAAGCCATTGACCCTGTCATGACAGATGAAACCGTTATTTTGCCCTTATTGAATGGGATTGATATTCCAGAGAGAATAAGAATCTATTCTGATAAAGGATATGTTTTACCGGCATGCGTATATGTTGGCACCCATATAGATAGGCCGGGAGTGATTAGGCAAAAGGGGGGCAATGGGCGTATTATCTTTGGAGATGATAGAAGTAAAGGTTGTAAGGGCTCTCATGAAACGTCTACAGTCTTGAAGGAATTAGGGATTTGTTTTGACTATTTACCAGTTCCAGATCAGGAGATATGGACGAAATATCTGTTTATTGCTGCTTATGGCATAGTCACTTCAGCTACAGGAAAAACCTTAGGAGAAGTATATGAAAACCCTACGCTCAAGCATCATGTTGAACAAATCATGAAAGAAATTGTGTTACTTGCCTCAAAAAAAGGTGTCAACTTCCATGAAACAGCAATCACCGATTCTCTTGATAAAGCAAAGGCATTCCCCTTTGAAGCAAAAACATCTTTTCAGCGAGACTTTGAGAACAAGCTCAAACAGAATGAAAAGGAGTTATTTGTGGATACCCTTTTAATGCTTTCAGAAGAATTTGGTGTGGATGTGCCAGTGATTAAACAATATAGCAACCTATTGAACTAGAAAAGTTTGATAAAAAGCGTTTGTGCCATGAGGAGGTGGTTAAAAGTGTATAGTATAGAACGGTATCCGTTATTAAATCATAACCTTACGAATTGGGTAAAATTCATCTGGCATTTTAAAGCAGAAAATGCTGATGTTCATCACAAACTCTTGCCAATGGATAGTATCGATATCGTATTGAATTTAGCAGATGAGATGGTCTATGAAACAAAAACAAACCGAGTAGTTGCACCCACCTTTCATATTAATGGTTTAAGAAGTAGTCATAGTTTTATATATCAGAAAGGGAACATAGATGTATGGGGTATTTCTTTTTATGCCTTTGGATTATATCCCTTTATTAATACATCCATAAAAGAATTTCAGGATAAAATAGTAGATTTAAATGCCGTATCGAAGTCACTAGAGAATAAATTGAATATAGCAGTATCCCCTCATGCAACACAACCTACCTTTGAAGGTATAGTGAAAGCACTAAATTCTGAATTGCAGATAGACGAAGACTTCCTAAAAAAAGTAGAGATTATTAATGCATTTATGAATACAGATAATATGCCGATAGATGCATTTTGTAGGAATCATGATATAAATCAAAAGACATTTGAAAGATACGTTATGATTATGACAGGTTATTCACCAATCAATTTACGCCGAGTAAGACGATACAAGGCTGCCAGTAATCAATTGTTGTTTGATGCATCTGCTAAAATTCCAGAAATCGTTTATGATCATCATTACGCAGATCAATCCCATTTTACTAAAGTATGTAGAAAATTTTCTGGAGTACCTCCAAGAATATGTCGACTGGAAAAAAATACAGTTCTTGAAAACACTACTTTTATTTAAAGGTGTCGATTCAGTACAATATTTTCTGTTTTATTCTTATTATACTTAAGAAAAAAGCAGGAGGTTTTATGGTATGTTTATAACAGAAATTGTAAGGTTTAAGACAACAGAAGATATGAATAGGGATGAATTGATTAAGATTGTTGATGGACTCGAAAAGAATTTTCATTCTAAACAGAAAGGCTTTGTTGATACAGAGTTGCTTTATCATGAGGCAGAAAATGAATGGTATATGATACAGCATTGGCAGTCTAAAGACGAATTAAAGGAAGCTTCAAGAAAAATTTTTACCGATCAAGCTGCAGAAGATTTTGTAAAAGCTTTGGATAAACAGAGTGTGAAGATGCTCATATTGCCTCAAATAAATACATGGGCAAAAACTATATGAAGCAATTTGTTGTAACAACATCAATTTAAAGCAAAGAGGCTAAGTTTTTAGGTTAATTGAAATAACTTAAAAACTTAGCCTCTTTTTATAGGTCTATACATAAAACATCGGAGGTACAAATTAATGAAGTGTGTACAAGAGAACTTAATTTTTATTGTATTTTGAATATTGTAGTGCTATCATAGGAGACACTAGAAAAAATGTTCGTTTTTTTCAATAAAATAAAGGAAATCAATGAGGAGTGAAATTATGTCATATAGTCCCAAACTAGCAACTACTTTTAATGAAACAAAGTTACGAACCAATCAAAATATCAGTGAATTATCCGGGATGTGTTCAACGTGTAGTGATCAGTGCACTGGATTGTGTGAGATTGGTTTATCTGCTGTCAGAGGTATAGAGGCCACTTATCCCCAAAACACTACTACACAACAATTTGCGTCAGAAAAGAATTACCCTTTTGATTACTCTCATTTTAATATAAATGGAAGAGTCTTTGGTGCCAGCGGCGTAGAGGAAGGCGAAGAAAATATTAACGTCTATTCAGCAGATTTATCATGCTCTATTGGTTATGAAAAAAAGATAGAACTAAAAGCACCCATCATATTACCAGCTATGGCAAAATTAAATTGGAGAGATTATTATTCTGGTGCAGCCGTGGCAGGCGTTTTAGTAGTTATAGGTGAGAGTGTAGTTGCAAATGATCCTTTGTTAGAGAATGATCAGCATGGAAAAGTAAGTCACGCACCATTGATTGGAGAAATGATTGAATGCTTTAGAAAGTATGAAAGAGGATATGGAGATATTGTTCTTCAAATAAATGCTGATGATGTTGCTTTGGGGACACCGGAGTATGCCTTAAAAAACTTTGATTTAAAAACATTAGAAATAAAATTTGGACAAGCTGCAAAAGGAATTCAGCATATTGCCCCTGTTTATGACTATGATCAAGCGTTGAAGTATAAAAAGAATGGCTATTTAATATTACCTAATCCCACAGATAAAAATGTAATAGAAGCTATTGAGGGTGGTGAAAGTATTTGTTTCATGCTATATGGGCGTTTACCTATGTGGGATGAGTCTAGTCTTGCAGAAATGATTTCTAATTATAGAGCTTTGGGAGCTGAAAATATTTTCTTTAAGATGGCGGGATTTGATGTTACAGATATAAAGAGGGTTTTGAAAATTGCTTCAGAGAATAAAGTTGCTTTAGTAACATTTGATGGTGCTGGTGGAGGGACAGGACATAGCCCTTGCAAAATGATGAATGAGTGGAGTTATCCCACAATTGAATTGGAACGTATTGTACATTCTTTTATGTTAGAATTAGAAAAAGAAGGTGCTTGGTTACCTTCGATTGCAATAGGTGGAGGTATTGTATTTGAAGATACGGTATTTAAAGCTTTGTCACTTGGGGCGCCTTATGTTAAACTTGCCGCAGTTGGAAGAGGTGCTATGGCTGCAGCAATGTCTGGGAAAAAAGTAGGAGAGCTGATTGAAAATGGTGTGGTTCCTGAAATGTACAAGGGCTTTGAG
>JAEXBC010000448.1 GCA_023457875.1 Bacillota bacterium
ATCTTCACTGGCAATTAAATGGGTTCATTTATGCACGTTTATAGTATATACCATCATTTCATAAATAGTATTTTCAATATTATTCATCATAGCACGCTCCTAAAAAACACCACATTTATTTTTCACCTAAACCCCTATAAATTTTAATATTCTATTGCCACGTTCAAAATACGTAATTTGTCTAAGACCTACTAATTTACATCATCTACAAAAAGAGGTTTCAGGCATTGAAATTTATAGTAACACTTCAAGTTGACTCAAAACCCTTCTTATAAATGACATAGCGGCTACTTCTGGTGTCCATTAATTGAAAGCCGCATGATAATAGTGTCTTTTCAGAAGCCTTGTTTTTTTTGTCAATATCAGCAGTAACTCTCTGAGCATCCTGTAATGAAAAAATTTTAGCCACAAGTAAGGTGACAATGCCTTTGCCCAAACCTTTGCCAAGATAAGACCCCTCTCCAATCAGGTAATCTATTCCGTATGAACCTGTAAGTGGTAGCGTTCCAAAATCTTCGCCGCTACTATCCACACATTTATAATAGAGGCATAATCCAATGGGACGGTTTTGCCACAAAACAATGAGGTATGTAATCCATTGAAATTCTCCTTTGTACTCTTTAATTTCAGATATCCAGTCATCAATCGTAATTCCAAGATGTGGTATTTCATACCATCTTTTCACATGTTCCTTATTGAACCAGGTCTCTATTAATGCAATATCACAATCATTGAGTAATCTTAATTCTAACATAGGTTGATCTCCTTACTGCTCAGCTTGTACTTTGCTGTTTTTATCGATTAATTTTACTTATGCCTAAATATTACACTATTGTTTATGAATTTGGAATGAACAAAAATGCTTTCAGTAACAAATGTTAATTAATACTTGATGAATTATATTGATATTCTCTTTTCATACAATTTAAGTGTTTCGCCATTTAGGCATATCTCGCTTTTAGGTTCAAACCCATATTTCTCATAATATTTACATAACCCATCAATTTTTGTGCCACAATCTAGCCTTAAAAGGGTTATGCCTTTTTCGTACAACATTTTTTCTATATCGTTTAAAATAAGTTTACCAATACCCTTTCCTTTATATATACGTTTAGTAGTGAAAGAATGTATATATCCTGATAAATCTGTTCTTTTCCCCCAAAATAATTCATCTTCATATTGAAGCCGAAACATACCTACAATGATGTCATCATCTAGGGCAAAGTTAAACTCACCTTTCCTGATTCCTTCCATAATCCATTCTTTATATGGCTCTAATGGTTTGTGCCAATCTTGCCAATAATCTATTTCCCTTGTCCTTAACCATTCTGCCGATTCTTTGAGCATCAAAAACACTTGATTCGCTTCACTAATCATTACTTTACGATATCTTAAATTCATTTTAACCCACCTTTTATTTTAAGTAATATTATCATAGGCATTAATTTAAGTTTAAGATGTTTCCAAATTGAAGTAATTCTTCTGAATAACTCTAAATATGAGAATAAGTGAGTACTTTCGCTTTTATCTTATCTTATATTTTAGTTTAAGAATTTTCAATGGATTTCTGACTATACCGCTACAATTTCAGCCTATTTCTTTGGAAATAGGGAGCGTTTTCCCCAGCTATGCTGGGGTATTAGAGCAAGCAAAGGTGTTACGTCGAATATAATAAAGCCTCCTATGTTACAATGATAATGGTGTCGGGCCATATCAAAATATAGGAGGCGGTCCTCAATGGACAATCCCACATAACTAAAAACTCCGTTTTCTGTGTCCATTTTTTATACTAGCATCACTAAAGAGGTACTCAAATTTCTAGACAAACTGGATTTTTATATTTCTTTGCAACTTTTATCGTTTATTCCCCATCCTGTTAACTCGAGCTGAAAAAATCTCTCATCGTTATATGCTTTTGCCAGGCTTTCCAGCATTAGTCGGAAGTCTTTTACAATCCCTTTTTTGTATTTCAGCTCGACTAAAACAGTCTTGTTGCCATGATTACGCAATAAATTCAACAAGCTTTCAAAGTCACCATTATCATACATTTCCTGTTTTTTTAATGAAAAGCTTGAATAATAGTATTTCATTTCTCCGTCTATATACCCATATGCCTCAATATCTATTAAACATCTTTCATCGTCAGGTTCATGATTTAAAAAATCATCTACTATAAAATGCATTTCCTGATACTTGTATACTGGCTTTTCAAATAAAAACATCTTATGTCCTCTCCATCCTATCTAATTTGTAATAATTAGCTCTCTTTTGTTGTTGTAATCTTGCTAAGATTAAGTACCACTCAAAATCTCACAAAGAATTTTTGAAACATATTGTGTAATATTATACAACTATATAAAGAAGTAATCAAAGTAGAATTAAAAGATTTATACGCTCAGGCTTTGAGGCTATAGCTGACAAGAATACTCCCATGAAAAAACTCTTCTCTAGCGGTAAGAAAAACACTTGATGTTTCCCTTTGAATAAGATTATCATTATAAGTTTTACATATATCATCTTATGTTACTAGTTTAATTACTCAGGAGGAACTAATCGATGCTAAAATTGAAAAGTATTAAAACCGAATTAATTCTACTTTTTGGAACTGTAATTTTTTTACTGTGTGCAGGACTTGGCCTTGTAGCATACTTGATTTCATCTAATGCACTTTCAACTAATATTGATGAAACCCTTACTCAAATGGCTATTGAAGCTTCAAGTATAGTTTCTAGCAGAGTAGATACTCAGCTTAACGTCCTAGAAGCCTATGCTCAAATGGATATTATAAAAAATACTCAGATTCCAATAGAAGAAAAACTTGAATTTCTAAAAAAAGAATCTGAAAGAAATGGACATCTATGGATGCTCATAGTTGATACAGATGCCAACGCATATACAACCACCGATGGTACTGCAAACGTTAAAGAGCTAGAATATTTCCAAAATGCCATCTCAGGTAAAAAAACAGCTTCTGATCCATTTGAAAGTAAGCTAATCAACGATGTGATCGTCGTATATTCAGTTCCAATAGTAAACGACGGAAAAATAGTAGGCGTTTTAGCTTCGGTACGGGATGGCAATGAGCTAAGTAATACCATTAAAGATATTAAATACGGAGAAGGCTCCTTAGCATTTATGGTTAATAATGAGGGGACTATGATTGCCCATGAAGACAAAAGTCTTGTTTTGCAGATGTATAACACCTTCAAGGAACTCGAAAAAGACCCATCTCTTAAGGATATGGCAGATGTCATAAAGCTAATGACAGAAGAAAAAACTGGTGTCGGTGAATACACCTTTAATAATGAAACGAGATATATGGGATATGCGCCTATCGCAGGAACAGATTGGTCACTAGGTATAGCTGCAC
>JAEXBC010000449.1 GCA_023457875.1 Bacillota bacterium
ATATAGAGTAGGCAGTTCGACCCAAAAACATTGGCGTTCTAACCGAACTCGCGTCAACTAGTTGATCCTGTGCTAAGGAACGCTTTGAGAAAAACATCTTTATAAAAAAGATAATTTCTTTTAAAAACAATAAACACAGCACCAAAACTACTGCGATTGTAATAATGATTTGTACTTGCTTTGCTCTGATTTCTTTAATAAAACTGTTTTTATTGAACCCAACCTCAACAGTCCCAACTACTTCATTGTCATTTGAAATGATGGGAACTTGAACCAGACAATAGGAACCAAAATAACCTACATAATCCGGATAAACTAGTGTGTTCTTCTGGAGCAATAAGTTGATTGCCTCTTTTTCTGCAACCTCCAATGGATATATCGCTCCCGCTTCTTCAGGCATTGTCAAAATAAAATAAAGTCTCCCGTTAAAAAATTTATTAATTCCAAAATAAATATTCTCATTCCAACCGTTATCTTTTTGAGTCAAACCTGATTTCCCAACGTAAAAAACAGCATTATCTGAGGTGTTTGAATTACTATTAAGGAAATCCACTATATTCTTATAACTTTGGGAGTTATAATCTTCCAAGGTATCTATATTTTTTACATCCTCTGCAGAAATATTTTTCGCTATTAAGCTGCCAATTGAAGAAATCTTGTCAATTGAGCTATCTTGATAAGCATTGTAAGTAATGGTTGTATAATTAGCAATAATAAGTGCTGATATTGCTACAACAATGATAATCATCATAAAATTATATGCAAAGTCTGTAACGCCTGATTTTTTGTAGTAATATATTGCAAAAGCAATCATTAATCCAGCTCCAACAACCAGTAAAACAAGACCGCAAACCCAAGTAAAAATAATGCGCGTATGTTCCCTAGTGGAAAATGCAATCTCCGTATTTATCGGCGTTAATATTGCTGTATTAACGTTAAGCAGATAAACATCGTAACTGGATGTAAGCGTCACTTCGTTCTCACTAGCACTCGCAATAGAATAGTAAAGCGCAGGATCAGTAAAAAAATCATTACCTTTCTTCATAGTGGCTATTGTCTTAAAGCTTTCGCCATCATACAACTTTATCGTTCGTGAACCAATATCTGAAATAGCAAGATGATCACCCACAAGTGTCATGGCGTATGGAATGTTAAAGCCATCTTGTTTTGGATAAGGAAGTCGTTTAGCATCATTTTCATTGGTTGCTATTTCATAAATATTTCCAAGCGCAGTGATAACATAAAAAATTTCTTTATCATAATCATAACAGTATTTGATGGCATGCTCTTTTTTGTCATCCCAAGAAACCGAGGCTTTAAGCTGCAGTTTATTGTTTTCGTTTAAATTTATAGCATATAGAATAAGTTTGTCGTCTGTTCTTGTAACAAAGCTAAGCGTATCATCAAAAAACTGCAAATCCATGATTTGGCTTGTTTTATCAAAAAGATATGTAACAGGATAAGAAACAGAATAGATACTACCCAAAAATTCACCTGAAGAAGAAAACGCATCAATTGAAATGCTAGAAATGACGGCTTCATTAACATAGTGATAATTTGTTACAAATATTCTGCCATCCGACGTTTGTGCAATTTCTTTATAACTTGCACCAGTATTGGTGTACGTCCATTTACATTTGCCTTCTTTATTTATTGCAACAATACGGTAATTCCCCTGATCAATATAGTACTGGTCTCCATTGTAAGCCACTTTGCAAAATACAGGTGAAGATAATTCAGGACCATTTTTAAATGGTGTATAAGAAAAACAATCCAAGTTAAAATAAGCGTAAACACTAGAAGCTACAACCAATACACCTATAATAATAGCAAAAAAATAATATGATTTTTTAGATAAATTAAGTTTCATATGCCCCCGCAAAATTTGTAATTATAAGACTTTTATATGTTGTTCAAAGTTTCTTCACTATAAAAACATTATCACATTTTATTTCATTATAGAAGTATTTTTTTCGGCAACTTATGCATTCTTTATCTTTTTTTTGCTAAATTTCTATCCTGATCCCACAGGAATTTTGACTTTTATGTTTAGATCGCCTTCATTATATAGCATTTATACACTCTGGTATACAAAGTTTCTTTTATATGCTCAAATATGTCCTCATCCACTTTGCTTTCTGAAGTCATGATGAACAAGGGATTATATTCTTTCGCTAAACTGCCTAATTTCTGCCAAAACCTCATCCATACAATCTGCAAACAGCCTTAGCTTGTTAGCTATCTGCTTACGCCTACTTTTATTTTGCAAAGCCTCCAAAGTTACGTTAAAGCCACCACCTAGAGCCTCTAAATCTGTACCATTGTCATTATTCCAATAACAACCTGTTTTTTCGTAGATTTCAATCAAAGTGCGAATAAATATCATATCCGCATTTAATGAAAGTGCCTTTTCTAAAAAGCCTCTGCAACCGCCACTGTTGGTGGCTAGACTACACACGTATACTGTGTGCATGTCCCAGTTGTTAAATTTTTCAGGCGTGATTCCTTCGAAAAAGCCGTTTTCAATGTGGTCTGCCCATGCGCGGAATGCTTTTACTCCAAAACAATAATTTTCGTTTTCATAAGCGAGCAATTGAGGAAGAGATAATATTCGCTCACGATAAATCCCAGCCAAGTCTTTGTTTTCCTGCTTTTCACCGACAAACAGCCATCCATGACAATGACCCTCCTGCTCTATATATCCCTTTGGCAATAAGTCATCCATTGAAATACTATCTGGGACTGTTCCATCACCGCCTAAATAGAGCAGGGTTCTGCCGTAATCTGCATAACCCACAAGCACACCCCAGCTAAAACGGTTATGCGGATTGTTTCCATAATCATTTAGAATGACAGGTATGCCCTTGTCAATATACGCCATCAGCATTTGCACATACATTTCACGGTTGGAGAGGATTTGCTTCAACGGAACAAAAGTACTTGCATAGCCACACTTTTCAAAGATTTCTTCAATATAACCATGGTTTCCTTTTTCACTTAGTCGGTAATCCACTACGCCGTCACCACGAAAGTAGTTCCTGGAATAAATCTGTGTGAAGTTCTCTCCGGTTAGTCCTGCAAAAAACCAATAATCATAATCCTCTTCACCAATGCATTCCATCAAATATTCTGCACACCCGTTGAACCAATAATTCTGACCGTATTCAGGATGAACAATCTGTCTTAGATTAGGCAATGTGTTATTG
>JAEXBC010000450.1 GCA_023457875.1 Bacillota bacterium
AACAAAGGGGGCTAATTAAATGGATATTCAAAGTGTGTCTAGTGTATTAGAACTGCAAAAGCAAGTTGCCTCCTCCAATGTAGAAACAGCTCATGATAAAAAGTTTAATGAGATTCTTAATAAGGCTATGGAAACACAGGATAATAGTGAATTAAAGGATGCCTGTGATCAGTTAGAAGCTTATATGCTTAGTATGATGTTTAAACAAATGAAATCCTCTATGTTATCAGGAGATACGCTTATGGGCAAGGGTGACTATGAAAAGATGTTTGAAGATACATATGTGAATAGCCTGTGTGAGGAAATGGTAAAGGCTGGAGGCGTTGGATTATCTGATGCTATGTATAGGCAAATAACAAATCAGTATGCGAATCAAATGCAAATAGGTAGCTTAGAGGCACAAGAAGCAGTGGCAACATCAGCTATCAAAGTGGATGTAGAAGCTTAAAGGATTTCTTGTGGTTGTTGACAGCTACCATGTAATTTGTTATACTTAATAAAACTAAATATATATATTCTTATCCAGAGAGGTGGAGGGATTGGGCCCGATGAAACCCGGCAACCTAGCAATATGCTAAGGTGCCAATTCCCGCGTGCACCTTGTGCGCAAGATGAGGATGACTGTTCGAAGTGAAACCTCATTGTCTTAATGAGGTTTTTTATATTTTGTGCACATTATCCTACAAACTATTTAACATATATCATAAGGAGGTTATGAAATGGCAAAAAGATTATTTACATCAGAATCAGTAACAGAGGGACATCCAGATAAAATAGCAGATCAAATTTCAGATGCTGTATTAGATGCGATTTATACACAAGACCCTAATGCAAGAGTAGCTTGTGAAGCTGCGCTTACTACAGGACTTGTATTGGTAATGGGAGAAATTACTACTAATTGTTATGTGGATATTAATAAAACAGTACGTGATACAATTAATGAGATTGGTTACAACACACCAGAATATGGATTCGATGGTCATTCATGTGGTGTAATAGTAGCCTTGGATGAGCAGTCTAGCGATATTGCCATGGGTGTTGATAAAGCCCTAGAAGCTAGAACAGGCGAAATGCAGGAGGAAGCAATTGAAGCAATTGGGGCAGGAGACCAAGGTATGATGTTTGGATTTGCTTGTGATGAAACCCCAGAGCTTATGCCCATGCCTATTTCACTGGCACACAAGCTTTCAAGACGTTTAACTGAGGTACGCAAAAATGGTACCTTAGACTATTTGAGACCAGATGGCAAAACACAAGTAACAGTTGAATATCAAGATGATGTACCAGTAAGAGTAGATGCAGTGGTTGTCTCAACCCAGCACGCTGAGTCAGTAACTCAAAAGCAGATTCATGAGGATATTATGGAATATGTGATTAAACCTATTGTTCCAGAAAACCTATTAGATGAAAACACTAAGTATTTTATCAATCCAACAGGACGCTTTGTAATTGGTGGTCCGGTAGGAGATTCAGGACTTACAGGACGCAAGATTATTGTAGATACCTATGGCGGTTATGCAAGTCACGGTGGTGGTGCTTTCTCAGGAAAAGATCCTACAAAAGTAGATCGTTCGGCAGCCTATGCGGCAAGATATGTTGCTAAGAATATTGTAGCAGCAGGGCTTGCTAAAAAATGTGAAATAGAGCTTGCTTATGCTATTGGTGTTGCAAAACCTGTGTCCGTTCTTATCAATACACATGGGACGGGTATTATAAGTGATGAAGCTTTGGTAGATTTAGTGTATAAAAACTTCGACCTTAGACCAGCTGGTATTATTAAGATGTTAGATCTTAGAAGACCTATCTACAAGCAAACAGCTGCGTATGGACATTTTGGCCGTACAGATGTGGATTTACCATGGGAAAGAACAGATAAAGCTGATGCTTTAAAAGCAGCAATTAAATAAAGGATCAAATTAGGATGCCATATCATGCGAAGATGGCATCCTTCTTGTTTTAAGTAGAGGCATATTACGATTTAATGACAATTATAAAGAAATAATTAAAACGATTTCAAATGATTGGAAAAGGTGATATATTAGGTTTAGTAGCAAAAAACAAAACACTTAAGTATTGAAGGGAGGATATACAATGAAAAAGAAAATATTAGCGTTACTTGCAACTCTTGTTATGGTATTTACCATGGTAGGTTGTAATGACCAAGGGGTGGCACTTACAAAGGAACTTGAAAGAGTTGCAGCTTGGGACGCTTTTACGCAAAAAGGAACAATGAACATTACTGTAAAAGTTGATGGACAAAATGTAAAATTAGGTACAGATTATGAAGCTTATTATAATGCAAAAGATTTACAGATGGAAATGACAATGACTTTTAAAAAGCTTGAAATGAGTGGGATGACAATTGATTTATCAAAAGATCCATATAAACTTTCTCCAGTAAAAACTTACATGGACTGCAAGAATTTAAAATTCTACTTAAGCACAAGCTACATTAAAGATATTTGTAAGTTGGTGGGTGTAGATGCAGCTACAATCATGGATGCAAGCAAAGAATACGTTGCATTAGATTTATCTAGTATGATGACAGATAAGAACAAAGAAGAAATCATGAAATATAGAAATACAGACTATAGTGTATTTACTAACTTAAAAGTTGAATTACCAATTACAAAGAAGGACAAAACCTTTACGATTGAGCTTACTGGAGATCAGATGGTTGACGCACTCTTTGCTTTAGTAAATGAAACCTTTACAACACAAAAAGATTTACTAACAACTACCTACAAACAAATGGGACTTACAGATGAGCAAATTAAGGAAATGTTCAAAGGTGTTGCAGATGTATATAGTGATGCAAATAAGAAAGTAGCTAAGACTGCTTTAACTGGTACGAATGCTAAAGTAAGCTATACTTTTGAAGATGCAAAATATGTAGAGGCTGTAAATGCTAATTTCAAAATTACAATAGACAAAGAAGTAGTTGAATTTGGTATTACTATGAAGGATGAAGTGAAAAAAGCAGATGTAAAAGCTGTTCAATTCCCAGCAAGTGTAAAGATGTATACAATGGATGATATTTTAAAAGCATCACAAGCAGTTTATACGACTGAAAAAATAGTTGAAGCTAACGTAGTAGAGGCAAAATAATTAACGTGCTCGTTTAGTGAAAATCTTTAGTAAAGCTAAATAGGTTAAGTAAGCGCCTATCTAAAGTCAATATTTGATTTTAGATAGGGGCTTTTTATATTGTGCATCAGGTGCGTTAAGTATAGCTTTCATAAATAGGGCAATACTCTTGATAGGCTAAAACCATTGTGGCAAATATGTGGATATGTTATACTTTTTAAATAATGTTGTGCATAAGAGAATGGATAGAAAGTAAAGTGGTGAACAAGTTGAACGAACAAGTGGTTTTAGAAGCAACGATAGAAGATATTATCTATCAAAATGCACAGAATGGATACACCGTTTGTACAATAGAATATGAGGGCGAAGAGATTTCCTGTGTGGGTGAAATGTTAGGGATACTAGCAGGAGAAGAAGTTAAGATTATCGGTGAGTGGAGTACGCATCCCATTTACGGAAGACAGATCAAGGTAGAGTTAGTAGAGAGAAGTATGCCAAAGACTGTTCAGGGTATGGAAAAATACTTAGCTTCAGGTGTGATTAAGGGAATAGGAGCCAAGACGGCAAAGAAGATCGTAAAGCATTTTGGTCTAGATACCTTTCGTATCATTGAAGAGGAGCCCTTGGTGCTTGCACAGGTGAATGGTATTAGTGAGAAAAAGGCACAAGAAATTGGTGAGGTGTTTCATGCACAGTATGAACTTAGGCGTGCGATACTATTTCTTCAAGATTACGGGATTACACCTACTTATGCCATTAAAATCTACAAGCAGTATAAAGATAAAACCAGTGAAGTGATAAAAAATACCCCCTATCGCTTAGTTGAAGACATATTTGGTATTGGTTTTAAGAAAGCCGATGAAATTGCGCAGCGTGTAGGAATAGCAAGAGATGATCCTCACAGGATGATGGCAGGCATACTTTACCTACTTTCGACCTTTTCCATGAATGGTCATACCTATGTGCCAAGAAGGATTTTGCTTGAAGAGGCATATAAGCTTTTATTGCCAAGTGAATATCTTAAAAATGAAGAAGATGAAAATGCGGTTTATTCACTTATTGAAAATGCCTTGATGGAACTTGTTTTGTCTAAACAAATCGTGATTAAAAATGACAAAGAGGATGCTAGGGTATTTTTGTCTTATTTATATTATAGTGAGCAAGCCGTAGCCAGAAAGCTTTTGGATTTATTATCGCTGTATCAAGAGGATTCAGCTTTGGATGTGGATAAGGAGCTGGAGTTTGCCCAAAAAGCACTGGATATTGAACTAGTAGAGGAACAAAAGGATGCAGTTAGGCAGGTGATGACCCATGGCGTTACTGTCATTACAGGCGGTCCTGGTACAGGAAAAACAACCATTATTAATGCGATTTTGCATATGCTCAAAAAGGCAGGCGAAGAGGTGGTACTGGCTGCCCCTACAGGAAGAGCAGCAAAGAGAATGAGCGAGGCCACTGGAATGGAGGCGCAAACCATACATCGCCTACTAGAAATTAATTACACACAGGAAGATGCTAGACAGACCTTTAGTCGTAGTGAAGAAAATCCCTTAGAAGCAGATGTGATTATTATAGATGAAATGTCCATGGTGGATGTTACGCTCATGCACGCGCTCATGAAAGCTATTGTGGAAGGACAAAGATTAGTGCTAATTGGAGATGCAGACCAACTGCCCTCAGTAGGCGCGGGAAATGTACTTAAGGATATTATTAGGAGTGGCCGCATTCCAACGGTAAGGCTCATGCAGATTTTTAGGCAAGCTTCAAAGAGTGCCATTATCATGAATGCCCATCGCATTAATAAGGGAGAGTATCCGCAGGTGAATGAAAAGGATACGGACTTCTTTTTTATCAAGCGCAGTGTACAAGAGGAAGCAAAGCACACTATTATCGAGCTTATTACAGAGAGATTGCCTAAGTATCAAGGTTTTGATAAATTAAGAGATATTCAAATACTTTCTCCTATGAGAAAAGGCTTACTAGGTGTTAATGAACTGAATAAAGCCATTCAAGCTGCTGTTAATCCTCATAGTGAGTACAAGCCAGAAAAAGAATATAGGGGCATTTTGTTTAGAGAAGGCGATAAGGTGATGCAAATCAAAAACAATTATAATACCCCTTGGAAGATACTTGGTAAGACGGGTGTGCCTATAGACGAAGGCACAGGTGTTTTTAATGGAGATGCAGGCATTATTACCAGTATTAGAGAAGAATTAGAAATACTTACTGTTACCTTCGATGATCAGAAGGTGGTGGAATATGAATTTAATCAATTAGATGAACTTGAGCTTGCCTATGCAATTACAATTCATAAATCACAGGGAAGTGAATATCCTGTAGTTATTTTGCCTATCCATAGTGGACCGAATATGCTATTTAATAGAAATTTGCTTTATACAGCTGTTACTAGGGCTAAAAAAATGGTGGTTGTGGTAGGGCTGAGTGAAACCATGAAACATATGGTGGATAACAATAAAGAGATAGAAAGATATTCAAGTTTAGCACTTCATTTGTGTGAAATGCTATAAGAGATGAAATTTATATAAAGCACATAGGGGGAGAAGGAGTTAGAATATGTACTTAACGCTTCAAGTATTGAGGAAACTTTTTTACCCTAATAAATGTATTGTATGTAGAAAAATTTTATCCTTTGAAAGCTATGAGTATATTTGTGAAAGCTGTTATCAAGGTTTACTAAAGCAACATATTTGCAGGCGATGTGGAAGGCCTTATGAACTAGGAAAGACGGACTGCTTAGCGTGCAAAAATCAAAATATGTCTGATATTGCACGGGTATGTGGGCTTTTTAACTATACTGATTCGTATAGGAAGTCAGTACTTCGCTGGAAATATAGTGGGGTAAGGAAGTATGCAAAGGGGTATGCAGAGCTGATGGTGTATGACCTAGCACTGCCAATCCAGTTGCAATTAGATGGACTTATTCCAGTTCCATTAGCACCCTCTAGAGCAAAGAAAAGAGGCTTTAATCAAGCACTAGACCTTGCTAAGGAGATAAGCGCCTTATCTAAGATTCCAGTGATTAATTGTCTAAAGAGAAGTTACGATACCAAGCCCCAATCTGCTTGTAATAAAGAAGAGCGCCTTAAAAATATTAGGGGAAGTATTGAAATAAACAGGAAAATTTTTCTACCAACATTAAAGAATATTGCAATTGTTGACGATATATATACGACAGGAAGTACAGTTAAGGAATGTATAAAGGTTCTTCGAAAAGAGTATAGCATGAAGGATGCTATTTTTTATGTGTTTGTTGTATGTATCGGCGGTTAAGAGGAGGGTACAATATGGACGTTAGAATTTGTAAAGGGTGCAAGAAGATGTTTCAATATGTTGCAGGGCCTCAATTGTGTCCTAGATGCAGACAGCTTGAAGAGGAAATGTTTCAAAGGGTAAAGGAATACCTTAGAGAGAACCCTGGTGAAAGTATGAATATAGTTAGCGAGGAAACAGAAGTTCCTGTAGTATTAATAGAAAAGTTTTTAAGAGAAGGCAGATTAGAAATAGCATCAAACTCTCTGATCTCTTTATCCTGCGAGATTTGTGGTAGGAAAATAACGACAGGTCGTTTTTGCCATACTTGTAAAGGTGAGCTTACCAATAATTTAAATGAAGCGAAGCGGTCCTTAGTAAAGGAAAATGCGCCTAAAGCAACGCAACATGATGGTGAAAAGATGAGATTTTTAAAATCAGATTCCATTAGACGTTAATCAAATCAATAAGATAGAACAAGTAGTAAGTGTCCTTAACATACCAATATGAGATATGAAGGATGCTTATTATTTTGTTTACATGAATCATTTGTAGCACTTGGGTTATAATATTTAAACATTAAATTTAAAAAATATTAATAAAGTAGAATGAAGAACCGATATATTATTAAGAAGGAAGAATAGATGAAGGAGAATGATGATCATGAGAGTAGATGCTTTGAACCGTATCCATGAAGTTTATAAAAGCCAAAGCACTAAAAATATTAAGAAGACAAATAAGACAAATGGCGCAGATCAGGTGGAACTATCTAGTACGGCAAAGGATTTTAATGAGATATTAAAGATGCTTACAGATGTACCTGATATTAGACAGGATAAGGTGGATGACCTAAGAAATCAGATTAATTCTGGCACCTATAATGTTAGATCAGAGGAAGTAGCCAAGAAGATTATGTCACAATTTGATATTAAAGGATAAGAGCTATGGCAGGAATTGTTTATGAGTTGATAGAAGTTTTAGAGGAGCAAAAAGAGTGTTACGAAGGCTTAAGTACGCTATCAGATTATACCCAAACAGCCGTTGTTAATAAAAACCTAGAGTTCCTAAACGAAGTTGTCAAGACCCAGGAACAGTTCACGGGTAGGCTAAGCGTATTAGAGAAGAAGCGAGAAGGCCTTATGAAGGATATTGCCATCGTGACGGGGATGGATTACAAAGAAATTACTATTACTAAGTTGATTCAGAAGCTCGGAAGTGAAAATGAAGCGGCCAATAAGCTGGAGTTATTAAAAAAAGAGATTAAGGAGCTTCTGGATGAACTTAGCCGAAAAAGTGATTTAAATAAGATGCTTTTAGAACAATCGTTGGAGTTGGTTAATTTTACAATTAACGCCATTGAAAGTACTAAGGGCTATAGTTATGTAGGCAACTACAATAGACCGGGTGAAGAAATGAGTGTGGAAAGGCAGCAGAGTATTTTCGATACAAAGCAGTAAAAGAGGTGATAACGAATGTCGTCAATTTCAAGTATAACAAAAGCTGTATCAGGTTTAACGACCGCTCAAAAGGGTTTGATGGTTACGGGGCAGAACCTTTCTAATGTCAATACTAAGGGGTTTACAAGGCAGCAGCTCCTTCAGGCTGAGTCTTCCTATCTGACGATTGGCAATAGGGGCGGCAGATATATGCAAGTTGGTCTTGGTGTGTCTCAAACTGAAATTAGACAAATCAGAGATGAACTAGCAGATAGAAGGTTGAGAGAAGAAACTTCTGTACTTAATTATTATCAAACACAGAATGCTACCATCGAAGAGGTTCTTGGTATTTTAGATGAACCTTATGGCGAAGGTGTCACTAATTTATTAAATAAGTTTTGGTCTCAAACCAGCAAGTTAAGTAGTAACCCAGATGGTGTTGAAGAGAGACAAAGCTTTATTTCTGCTGCGAATGTATTGATTAAGAAGATTAACGATATTACGGAATCCATTACTAAAATGCAAACAAACGCCAATAGTGAAGTCATTAAGGCGGTAGGGCGTGTTAATGAGATTATTAAAGGTATTAGTGAATATAACGAACTAATTAATCAAAAAGAGATAAACGGCGATAACGCTAATGATTACAGGGATCAAAGAAATGTTTTGCTTGATGAACTTTCTACCTATGGGAAAATTAGTTATTACGAAGAAGCAGATAGTAGAGTTGTGCTTAAATTTGAAAATCATATTGTTGTGGACGGCCCCTTTGTAACCAGCATGAAGCTTAGGTCAATAGATCAAAGCGTTTTTGTCAATCCAGCTTGGACGGATACAGATAGTGATGTCTATCACTTTAATGAAACCATCACAGCTGCTAAAGAAAATGATACGGGAAAACTAAAGGCACTTCTTGTTACTAGGGGTGAGAACTACGTGACAGGTACAACCACTTGGAATGATATTGCCCTCAATGATAACTTTAGTGTGGACCAAACAGGAAATAGTTTTATCTTACCAAAGATTCAAAAACTGTTAAACGACTTTACGTCACAGTTAGTTGATTTGGTTAATGATAATCTTAAAGGAACAGGTATAGGTATTCATGAAGGACAACCAGGTGTTCCAGTGTTTGTGCCAATCAAAGCTTCACAGCCTTTTTTGGCAGGCAATATACAGGTTAATCCTCTCCTTCTAGAAGATGGAGGTTATAATAAGCTAGGAACAGTTGATGCAGGTGGCGACGATAACAATGTAGGTGATAACTCTTGCGTAGATAAACTATTACGTGAATGGAGCATGACCCGAGGGTGGTATGAAGGCGTTACTGATGCTTCTACGCCACATGCAAAAAGAGCAAGTATTATGAGCTTTTACGCAGAGTTTGTAACGGATATTGGAACGGATGGCACGAGTTACAGTAACATGGCACGCTCAAAGAGTACTAGTGTGATGAATATTGAAAACGAAAGGCAAGCAATAGGTGGAGTTTCAATGGATGAAGAGTTCACCTATATGCTGAAATACCAATACGCATATAATGCATCTGCTCGTATGATTACCATGCTGGATAGTATGTTAGACACCATTATCAATAAGATGTAAGGAGGTGAAGTATGTCATTCTTTGAATTTAATATTGCAGTAAGTGGTTTATTTGCTGCTCAAAGAGGATTAAGTGTAACGGGAAATAATATCTCAAATGCCAGTACTAAAGATTATTCAAGACAGGTGCTTGCTCAAGAAGCAGACACCCCTTTAAGTGGTATTGGTGTAGGTATGACGGGAACTGGTGTACGCACAATTGGCGTGAGTAGAGTAAGAGATTCTTATATTGATTTAAAGCTATGGAGTCAAAATCCTAAGCTGGGAGAGTATAATGTCAAGGTAACCCAAAGTGCATTGGTAGAAGGTGCTTTTGGAGAACCCAGCGATACGGGATTTACAAAAGTATTTAATAATATGTTTTCTGCAATGAATAGTATATGTAAGGATCCTACTTCTGGGGATGCTGCAGTAGCACTCAGAGAAAACATGATTAGCTTTGCAGAATACTATAGTAATATTTCTGAAACATTAAAGAGCTTTCAACAAGATTTAAACTATGAGATTAAGGCTACAGTAGATGAAATTAACATTTTAGGGGCACGTATTCAAAGCTTAAATAATCAAATTGCCAAAGCTGAGATGTATGGCGACGAGGCGAATTCTTTCAGAGATGAAAGAGATGCTTGTGTAGACAGGCTATCTGAAATTATAGATGTAAAAGCTACAGAAGAAGAAAAGCTTGTTAATGGAAAAACCATTAAGACCTTTAGTGTACAGATTGCAGGCCAAACCTTGGTGGATAATTTAAATTTAAATACCCTATCTGTTCTACCTAGAGGAACAACAGAGACTTATATTAATCAAGATGCTACATCCCTTCGTGACCTAACAACTAAGTTGTTGGACGGTACAGATACAACCCCAATAGCAACACTTGAAGCAGATATGGCAGCTTTGGTGAAAAAGCTTAAGGAAGAGGGGGCTACAGTAACACCGTCAACCATTACAGTTACAAAGGCTGGAGTTAATTATACTACAACGCAGTACGAGGTGAGCTATTCAGGTAAGACAGTGCTTGATAATAGTAATGTTTTTACCGATCTTGTTAGTAAAAATCAAAATGAAGAAGATGTGGATGGTTTATATGACATCAAATGGAGCAATGGCCTAACCTTTAATATGGCAAATGATAGAATGTCAGGGGAATTAAAGGGACTTATTGATATGAGAGATGGCTGTGGTACAGGTTCTGCAGTTACATATAATGGTATTCCTTATTATATCGGCCGATTAGATGATTATGTAAGACAATTTGCCATGACCATGAATGAAGCATATAGTACAGATGAGAATGGTTACATTAAAGTGGCTGCTAATGCAGATGGCATTAGCCATATTACAAGAAAGAATGGAAGTACCCAGTACTACACTTATAATGTAGCAACGGGTGCATATGATGAGGTAAGCCCAGCCCTTATTGATGGAACAGGAGACAATAATGATACAACCTATATGGCTGAAAAGGCATTATTCACCTACAACCCTGGTGATACAACGGGTATTCCAGTAGCATCAAGTGACCTTCTTAATTATACTCAAATCACAGCTTCCAATTTTTCTATTTCAAAAGAAATCTATGAGGGGGCTCATAATCTCAAAACCACCTATGATCCTTCCAATGAATCAGACGGTACCTTTTTCTCTACCTTATATGCTCAAAAAGATAATAAGAAGATGTTTGCAGAAGGTACACCTTCGGATTACATGGTATCTATATTTAGTGAACTGGGTATCAATGCAGAGGAAGCAAAAATGTATCTAAGTACCCAAGAAGCAGTAACAGCCGTTATCAAAAACCAACGTTCCTCTGTTTCTCAAGTGGACCTTACAGAAGAATTCTCAAATCTCATCAAATACCAACAGGCCTATCAAGCAGCGGCAAAGATGATTACCACTATAGATGAAATTTATCAGACGACAATATTTAAGTTAGGAAACTTCTAAGGAGGAATAGTGATGCGTGTAACAAATGGAATGATTATTAACAATACGTTAAATAATCTTTATAAAAACATCTCTAGGTTAAACACTACCTATACACAAATGGCCACAGGAAAAAAGATACAAACTGTATCAGATGACCCCATCGTGGCAGGTAGAGCGCTGAAACTAAAGATAAATGTATTAGAAACCTCGCAGTATCAAGGCAACTCAAAAGAAGCCAGATCATGGATGGAAATCACAGATTCTTCCTTAGAGAATATGGATGGTCTTTTGACTGCAATTAGAACAAAGTGTGTTACTGCTTCTACAGGAACCATGTCTGAAAAAGATAAAGCAGTCTTAAAAACAGATATAGATGAATTATGGAAACAGATTCAAGAGGAAGCTAATACTACTTACGGCGGCAGATATGTGTACTCTGGGTACAAGACAAACGAGCCACTGATGTTAACGAAAGAAACGACTTTAAATGATAATTGTACGTTATCAGCTGACTTAATTACAGCAAACTTTGTGACTTTAGCTTCTGGTAGTACAGTAGCAGCTGGCAGTACAGTGGCTGCTGGCTCCACGGTAAATATTTCAGCTGGAACACTACTGGATGGGGTTGATGCTGTGGCACTTGGGCTAACGGCAGATCCAACAATTCCATATTCAGTTACGGCAGATACTACTGTCACGGTGCCAACTACTGGTTGGACGGTAAATAGTGATACACAACTTGCAGGTGGCTCTTCGTTAAAGACAGGAACCACATTAGCTTCAGGAACCACGTTGACTACAGGAACTGCATTAAGCTCAGGAAATTTGAATCCACTTGTAGTTGGAAAAATCGAAGGCCATAGTATGAGCTATCAAGTGGGTACTGCAAACACTATAAATGTCAATGTGTTAGGTATGGATGATACCTTTAATAATATTATCAAGATGATGAATGAGATTGTTAATATAGTAGATGCATCACTTGAGCCAGATACCGAGATTACAATAGATGATTTGCACGCTTTATTTAATGACAAGCTAGGTGAAATAGACGAAATATTATCTGATTTATCAACTAAGTCAGCCGACCTAGGAAGTAGAATGGCAAGGCTTGACTATGTGGATGGTAGGTTAACGGACAATCTAACTGATTACAAGGAACTACTTTCTAATACAGAGGATATTGATGTAGAAGAGGTATATACTCAGTTCAATTCTCAATATGCTGCTTATACTGCTGCACTTCAAGCAACCTCCAAGGTTATTATGAATACTTTAGCGGACTATTTGTAAAAAAATAGTCCCTTTTGTATAATATAAGATACAATCTATTAATATATAAATTGAGATGAATAGAAAGAAGGGGTACAGTTGATTATTAATACACGTTTATTTGGAACAGTGGATGTAGTAGAAGACAAGATTATTACTTTTAAAGAAGGGTTACCAGGCTTTGAAGATTTGAAAAAATATATTTTAGTAGAAGATATAGGGGCAGACAGTTCATTTAAGCACTTGCAGTCTATTGAAGACGGTGATATTTGCTTTGTTATAGCAGACCCGTATCAATTTTGTAAGGATTACGCACCCATTATAAGTGAAGATTATTTCGAAAAACTAGGTGGAGGAGCTGACGAAGATTTTGTCCTCTATGTTACGGTATGCCTTAAAAATCCCATAGAAGAAACAACTCTTAACTTGGCTGGTCCTTTTGTTATTCATACAGATAATCGATTAGGTATTCAAGTGATTACAGAAGAAAAAATGTATACAACGAAACATAAGCTGGTAGACTTAGTACAAGAAAGGAGCTGAGATTGTGTTAGCACTGACTAGAAAAAAAGATGAAGCCATTGTAATTAGTGGTGGTATAGAGATTAAAGTATTATCAATTCAAGGTGACAAGGTAAGGTTAGGTATTATAGCTCCAAAGGAAATTAATGTGTATCGAGAAGAGGTATATAAAAGCATAAAAGAAAACAATCAGGAAGCAACACAAGTAACAGGTATTAGGTTAGAAGAGTTGCAAAAAATATTAAAAAGTAATTAAAAAACTATAATGTTTATGAAAAGAAAGTCGATATATAATTTGTAAAGAACAAGAACGTCTTGTTCTAAAATTATAAGGCATGGATGCCGTTAAATTCAAGGAGGAATGTATTATGATTATAAACCACAATATGAGTGCTATCAATGCACAAAGACAAATGTACAAAACATCTACATCACAAGCTAAGTCAACAGAAAAATTGTCATCAGGCCTAAGAA
>JAEXBC010000451.1 GCA_023457875.1 Bacillota bacterium
CACCAATACGTTCAGCTTCTCTTAGCTTACTAATTTCTTCACTATCCTTTATTTGTCTTAAGTTTTCTACCACATGAGTCGTTGGTATCCACTCGAAGCTTTGGTAGGTACTCATATCCACAAATTCACTATAGGTGATATGCTGCGCTTCAAAGCCCATGCGTTTTGCTTTGTCGCGCTCTGCTAACATCATGGCTGTCTTTAGTTGACCCAGCTGAGCCTGATCCACACATTCAAAATCCGGACATTCCTGTTTCACCTGTTCAATATATCTAAAATCTGTAATAAGCTGTTGCTTTCCTAAAGAAATATAAAGCATGGCATTTGAACCACTAAAGCCACTTAGATACCTGCGATTCGCTTTACTAGCAATCAGCATCCCATCTATGTTTTCCTTTTTCATGTAGTCACGTAATCTTTCTACTCGATGATGCATATTGCCTCTTCCTTCCTGACCCATACGTTGCTATGTAATAGATAAATAGCTTTGTATTTCTTCTACAATTTGCTGTACTTTCTTTCCTTCACATTCAATCTTTATCCTACTTGCCTCTTCATAAAGAGACCTTCTCATATTAAAACGCTCTTTAACTTCATCATAGCTGGTAACTAAAGGTCTCTTTCTATCTCCAGCTATACGATGATATAGCGTATCAAACTCATAGCTTAAATAAAAGGTGGATTGTTCCTTTAATAAGTGCCTATTTTCCTCTTTGAGAATAATGCCGCCCCCCGTGGAAATAATGACGGGCTTTTGGCTGAGCACCTTCTTCAAATATCTATTTTCTAAATCTCTAAAGTAAGCTTCCCCATTTTTAGCAAAAATATTAGCTATACTATCCTTTTCTTCCTTTTCAATAAAATGGTCTAAATCTATCCAATGATAATGAGTAAGCTTACCTAATGCTCCTCCTATTGTGGTCTTACCACTTCCCATAAAGCCCACTAAGCAAATTGCTTTTTGCATATTCCACCTCTTGCTTTTTTTACTGATATTTATCTTGCAGAAACAGAGTACAATTCCATTGTCAACAAGTTGCTATTAAACCCTGTCAAAATCAAATGGCATAATCTCAGTACTGTAACCAATTAAATTGTTCTATATATTACTGGCTTAACCACTTAGATTTGTCTTGTTTATGATTAAAAATATTATACTGTTCTGACGTAACCTTTAACTTGACTTGACTGGCACTTAAATCATAAACCATCGTAGCACCCTTTGTTTCAAGCAAAATACTTCCTCCTGATAAGTACTTAGGATTTAAATAGCTTTCTGAAATTAATGTACTCATTATATCATTTACATTACTACCAGGATAATGATTATTGTCCACGTAGTAGATTTCTATTTGCTTCTGCACCGTCTTTACAGAGTCAACATCAGTCCCCAATCTAGCTCTTAAGGTCATCGTTGTAAATTGCGGAATAAGTACAGCCATGACAATCCCCATTATCATAATGACAATCACTAATTCAATAAGTGTGAATCCCTCTTCATATTCTACTCTATTCATCACCCAACTCCTAACATTTTTTAGCATTGTATGGTATACCACTTGATAGTTGTTTTACCTGTCGCAATACGTACAGTAATATCTGCCTTTAATCCAATATCCTCACAGACTAAGGTAATTGTCCCCGTCTGAGGCGAAGCCATTGTTCCATTAAATCTAATCCATTTGCCCGTAATGGTGTCAGGTATATATGTGCCTTCACTTAATCGAATTGTATAAATTGGCTTCTCACATCCTTGACGTACAAGCACGCGATTTGAAAAACAATACGTATTATATTGATCCCCTGTCATTGTAGCTGTATCTCTCGCAAAAATAATGCCTCTTTCCACTTCTTGTACTTGCGCACAAAACCTAGCTTTTTGAGCCAGCTTTACGCTTAGCATAGAACCAAGGCACACTATACCAATTAATAAAACCACCGCAAGCATTTCAACTAAAGTATATCCTTCTTGTTTCATATCTTTGCCCACCCTTTCTCTATTTTAATAAAAGGATAGACAGGACTTTGTATTTTTAAACATTCAAAAATGATGTACTTATTATCGTTTTTTTATACTATTTTCATAGCATTCTATAATCTTTCTTTCTAGACCTCTTTTAATCTTGGTAATCCATTCGTCCTTATCGGAGACAGGTTGCACTAATATTGTACGAATACCTGTCATATTTCCTCCGTATACATCTGTAAAAATCTGATCACCCACAATAACGGCTTCTTCCTTTTTACACTCCATCAAGGTAAGCGCTTTCTTAAAGTTCCTTGTCAGAGGTTTATGGGCATCATGAAGTGCAAAAACTTTAAGTTTTTCGTTAAATCTCACTACACGATCTTGCGTATTATTAGATACCAGAGTTATTTTAAAGTCATTTTGTCTAAGCTTTTGGAAAAAAAGTATAATTCTTTCATTAGGTTCTACTTCATCATATGGAACTAGGGTATTATCTATATCAAAGATAATACCCTTAATTCCTTCACTCTTTAGCTTTAGTATATCTATTTCGTAAATTGACTTAACATAAGTGGTTGGATATAATTTTTTAATCATGTACTACCTCTTTAGTATAGGTGCTTTCTAGTATTGTAACCACACTATAAGCCTGCTTTGATTGAGCTTATTCACTAGGTGCTACTTCTGCTGTAGTTGACGCAGCTTCCGTATCCTCAATAACCAACCCTGTCTCATACTGCTCTTGGG
>JAEXBC010000452.1 GCA_023457875.1 Bacillota bacterium
TTCAAGATAGGAAAAGGCATTGTTATTATGCTTGGAAATGGACTTCTGTATAGTATCTGTTTGTTTGCTGCCATTTTGTTTCCTCAACATAAGAATCCGGAAATCACAGGAAGTTACAAGGTTGAGACTTGCAAATACACCTGGGTAGATGAGAGTAGAATAGAAATCTATGATCATTCGAAAGACCATCGAAGGGTAACCGTACAGATTTGGTATCCTAGGGAGGGAGGCAGTTACCCTTTAATTTTGTTTGATCACGGGGCTTTTGGCGTCATTGAAAGTAATACTTCAACCTGCCAGGAACTTGCCAGCAATGGCTATGTTGTAGTCAGCATGGGACATCCTTATCATTCGATGTATTTGCAGGATGCAGACGGTAAAATGACCTTTGTAGATCAAAAGTTTCTCGATTCTGTGATGAAGGATAACGGAAATTCAGATCCAGAACATGAAAAGGAAATTTACGAAAATTCGAAGGATTGGATGGACATTAGGCAAAGGGATAACAACTTTGCTCTAGATACCATTTTAGGCTTCGCAGAAGAAGGTACTAAGGTGCCTTTTGATCGAATTGATAAAGAGCACATTGGACTATTTGGTCATTCGCTAGGTGGTGCAGCTGCAGCATATCTTGGAAGACTTAGAGAGGATATTGATGCTGTTATCGATTTGGAAGGAACCATGTTTGGTGAATATGTGGACTTTGAGGATGGATACCCGCTTTACAGTGAAGAGCCATATAATGTACCGATTCTTGATGTATATTCAAGGGATATCTATGATCAAGCAAAAGCCTTAACCGAGGTAGAATATGTAAATTTCCATTTGGGAGAGTATGCAAAAGATTATCGTGTGGCAGTTATTGAGGGGGCGGGACATCTGAACTTTACAGATTTGCCGATTATCAGCCCCATACTTGCTAATAAACTAGGAGCAGGTGACGTGGATGCTAGAGAATGTATCGAGGAGATAAATGCCATGGTTTTAGATTATTTTAATGAATACTTGAAATAAAGGATAAAAACCATAGAGGGGGGGAGTGCTGTTGAAAGTCAGAGTACATAAAGTCCCAAATCCAGAATCCGAAGAGGTTGTGATTCATTGCATGGAAATCACACCGGAGGTGAAGGATATTTATACATATGTTGAGACAAGAGGCGCTCAGCTATCTGGACTAGTAGACGGTGTCATACGCCTATTTCAGCTCAAGGAGGTTTTGTACTTTGAGGCAGTGGATGAGAGGGTGTTTGCCTATACAAAAGAACATGTCTATGAAGTCAAGATGAGATTATATGAGATTGAAGAAAACTATGGGGACTATTGCTTTATGCGATGCTCCAAATCTATCGTCATAAATCTGATGCAGCTTGAGGGTATTCGTCCTGCATTAAATGGTCGGTTTGTAGCACAACTCAACAATGGTGAACAGCTTATCATTAATCGAAGCTATGTTCCAAAGCTAAAAGCGGCAATAAAGCAGAAGGTAGGTGAAACCAATGAAGCTAAATAGTAAAATGAAAGAGTCCCTTGGGAATGCAATAAAAGTATTTTTCGTTAGCACCACATTCATTTGCATGCTTTCTGGAATTCTGGGATGCGTGTTCTTTAGTGGTGAAAGAATCGGGATGGAGGGCTACTTTTCTCCAATTATTTTCGGAGGTATATCAGCTATTTTGTCATTTGTTCTTGATGTAGGAAAAGAAAGGACAATGAGTAATGGAGAAATCCTAGCAAGGCAGGGCGCTCTACTTTTTCTAATCGAATTATCAGTATTTGGATTGAATTATATAAAAAACCATATTTTTTCACCTACGGTTTCAATTATTCTTGCCCTTTCCATAGCAGCTATTTTTTTTATGGTTCGTATGATTATTTTTATACTAGACAAAAGAGAAGCGGATGATTTTAATGAGACATTAAAAAATTTTAAAGAGATGAAGGGTTGAATTGATTATTATGAGTAAACAAATTATGAAAAAACAAGCTTTTAATCCCTACCTACCTTCTTGGGAGTATATTCCCGATGGAGAACCCTATGTATTTGGAGAACGAGTGTATATTTATGGTTCCCATGATTTCTACAACGGACATGTGTTTTGTCTAGGTGATTATGTATGTTGGTCTGCTCCCGTGGATAATTTATCAGACTGGAGATACGAAGGTGTGATTTATCCCAAGAATGCAGACCCATTGAACAAAGATAGTAAGATGTGCTTATACGCACCTGATGTGACCCAAGGATCTGATGGTAGATATTATCTGTATTATGTACTGGATCATGTTTCGGTGGTTTCTGTAGCTGTGTGTGATACTCCAGCAGGAAAATATGAATTCTACGGCTACGTCCATTATGAGGACGGTACGCGATTAGGAGAAAAGCCCGAGGATGAACCCCAGTTTGATCCTGGTGTATTGACAGAAGGTGATGTGACCTATTTGTATACTGGTTTCTGCGGACGTGGTGACAAGTCTAGAACTGGAGCCATGGCAACTGTGCTCTCAAAGGATATGTTGACCATTCTAGAAAAGCCTGTATTTGTGGCACCAGGTTGTGAGTATGGTGCTGGCACCGGATTCGAGGGACATGAGTTCTTTGAGGCACCTTCCATTCGTAAGATAGGAGATACGTATTACCTTATATATTCTTCCGTAGTAATGCATGAGCTTTGCTATGCAACTAGCAAAAATCCCACATCTGGCTTTGTATACGGTGGTGTCATTGTCAGCAACAGTGATTTACATATTGATACTTACAAACCTGCAAATCAGCCCATGGCATACGGTGCCAATAACCATGGCAGTATTATTGAAATTGGCGGTGATTGGTATATCTTCTATCATCGTCATACCAATGGGACATGGTACAGCAGACAAGGCTGTGCAGAGAAATTAGCCATCCAGCCTGACGGACAAATTCCACAGGTGGAGCTCACCTCATGTGGATTGAATGGCAGTCCTTTAGTGGGCAGGGGTGAGTATCCTGCTTATATTGCTTGTAATCTCTTTAGAGATGAGCCCTCTGTTTATGTGGGAGATAGTCGTGCACCTAAGATTATGCAAGAGGGTCGAGATGGTGATGAAGAGCCCGGTTACATTGGTAATATGCAACACGCTGCAACCGCAGGCTTTAAATATTTTGATTGTAAAGACGTAAAAGAAATTTCCATTAAGGTCAGAGGCTATGCAGATGGAGAATTTGAGGTGAGGACTAGTTGGGATGGTCCTGTACTAGCAAAGCTGAAAGTAAATTATGCCAATGTATGGGAGGAATACACGGCGCCCATCAGCATTCCTGATGGAAAGCAGGCGATTTATTTAACCTATACAGGAGATGGTAATGCCAGTCTGCTTTCATTTACCTTGAGATAATGTGGGAGACTTCATATTAAGAATAGAATCGTTAAGAAATAAAGTAGATGAAGTATCGTGACAGTTGATAAAAAATCGTAAAGTATCCTTTTACTCCATTGAGAAATAACCTCCTTTTAGGTAGAATAATATCTAGAAGGAGGTCTTTTTTATGGATAGTATTCATTTTGGAGAGAATATTGCAAAATTGCGTAGGGATAAAAAAATTACACAGGAACAACTCGCAGCCTTTATGGGTGTAACGAAGGCCTCAGTATCAAAATGGGAAACGAAACAAAGTATGCCAGATGTAACCTTATTACCACAAATTGCTTCTTTTTTTGATGTGACCATTGATGAATTATTAGGGTATGAGCCAAGACTTAGTAAAGAACAAATTCAAAAGATATATATGGATTTTACACAAGACTTTGCTAAGGAAGAATTTGAAGTGGTGATGAATAAAACCAGGGAACTAGTAAAGAAATATTACTCTTGTCATGAGTTTTTAGTGCAAATAGTCTGCTTGTGGATGAATCACTATATGCTTCATGGTGGAAATCAGAGCACTTTGATATTAGAAGAGGCAAAAAGTCTGTGTGAGCATATTATAGAAGATTGTAAGGATATTAGCCTATGTAATGATGTGGTGTTATTAAAGACCAACATAGATTTACAACTTGGAAATGCACCACAAGTCATTCAAGTATTGGAAGAAATCTATGATCCCTGTCGATTATCTACGCAGGGGGAGGGGGTACTTATAAGTGCATATCTACAGGCAGGGGAGAAGGAGAAGGCCAATGACTTCACTCAAATGAGTATGTATCAACACCTCTTGGCGCTAGTAAGTGAAGCAGCTCAGTATTTAATGATACATAAGGATAACCTTATTAAGTGTGAGGAAACACTGCAGCGCATTACAGAGTTAGCAAGAGCCTACAATATTGAAAAAATTAATTTTAATGTTATGGCAATTTTTCATTATCATATGGCGATAATCTATTGTCTACATGATAAGAAAATAGAAGCAATCCAGCAGTTGGAGAGATTTGTTAAGCTAACAGATCACTTTCTATGTTACGACAAAAGTCATTTAAAAAGTGATAATTATTTTGACAGGTTAGACAGATGGTTTGAAAAAATCTTGCTAAGCGGTAATTTACCTCGAGATAAAAAGGTGATCTATGATGGAATGGTATTATCCTTTGAGAATGCATTATTTGAAATTTTAAAAGAAGAGCCAGAATATCAAAAACTTAAGAAATTAATAGAGAGTCGAGGTGAAATGTATGAAAGCAACCATTAAGAAGTCCCTTAAATTTGCTATCTTTTTAATACCCTTTGCAGCAATTGGTGGCTATTTTACAGGTAAATATGCCTATCAATCCTATACTGCTGATATTCAGCAGATGATATTAGAGCAGGTGGGAAGTGTAGAGGCATTAGCTTTAGTTAGTATGACGCAGAGTGTAATGTATGCTGTTTTCTGTACCATTTTAGGGTGCCTATTAGCAGAAAAGGTTGGCCTGATGAAGTCTCTTAGATATGAAAAGGAAGAGCTTGTAAAATCAACTTTCATTGCAATAGGTTGTGGTATTTTCTTTGCTTTGGATTATTGGACTTTTGGTAAAGTGATTCCAGAAGTGGCAGCCTCCTATGGAAGTGAGATTACGATTCGTAACGTAGATAACTGGATCGCATCTATTTTCTACGGTGGTATTGTAGAAGAATTGTTACTTCGTCTGTTTTTAATGTCCTTGGTTGCATTTATTATTTGGAAGTTGTTATATAAAAAATGCACAAAGGATGATATACCGAGTATTGTTTTTGTAGGTGCAAATGTGATTTGTGGGCTTATTTTTGCAGCAGGTCATTTGCCAGCTACTATTTCTACGTTTGGTGGATTATCTTTCCTTATCGTTGTCAGATGTTTTTTGTTAAATGGCGCACTTGGAATTGTATTTGGAGAGTTGTATAGGCGATATGGTATTCAGTATGCTTTTGTAGGGCATATGGGGGCTCATATTATATCAAAGCTTATTTGGATATTATTTATTTAAGAAATAAAAATTGACAGCGATAAAAATAAATGATAGTATCTATCCATGCAGGCGGTGATAAGATGACAAAGGGTCAGTTAGAGGCCAAAATCAGCGAAGTTGTTAGTAAATTTGAGATTGAATATATGGGAAGAGGTCCTAAAACAATTAAGACATACATCATTAATGATATGATAGT
>JAEXBC010000453.1 GCA_023457875.1 Bacillota bacterium
ACCAGATTATTTACGCTACTTGAAATTAAAATATCCTAATTGCAAGATTGTAAAAATACATAGGGATTCGTATGATATCTGGAGACGTAAAAATAAAGAATTTACTGATTCTGATATGTCTTCCTTGTTTGATTTGCAAATGTCATACGATAATGGTGATTCAAAGAAATATGGCATGATTCATTTTGATGAAATTGAATCTAAGACCTCAGTTATAGTTGATAAGAATTATCCGTTGTATGATGTTTTCTTTGCAGGTGCTGCAAAAGATAGATTGCCACTCCTACTATCGATATATGATCATTTGTCAAAAAATGGTTTTAAATGTTTTTTTTATTTAACGTGTGTTGATAAGAAAAATCAAATAAAACGAGATAATATTGTGTATGCAGATAAGAATATGTCATATAGAGAAATGCTGCATCATACTGTTAATTCAAAAGTTGTACTTGAAGTTAATCAAGGGTGTGTAGATGGTTTTACTTCCAGATTCTTGGAATCTGTTTTATATAATAAGAGATTGTTAACAAATAATATTGCAGTTAAGAAGAATCGCTATTACAGCAATCGATTCATATGTTGCTTTGTAAAGCCGGATGAGATATCTCCTGATTTTATTAACGATAATACAGAAGTTAACTATAATTATGCGGGAGAGTTTTCACCAGTCCACTTGATACGGTTAATTGAAAACTCTTTGAAATAATAAATAATGATGGAGTTAAATACCGAAATAAATAAGAAAACAGTCATCGGATCACTTGCATGGAAGTTTTTTGAGAGATTCGTGTCTCAAGGTTTAAGCCTTGTAATTCAAATTGTATTAGCACGAATCTTATTACCCGAAGATTTTGGTAGCTTAGCAATCATTGCTGCTATTACGAACTATGCTGCTTTATTTGTACAATCAGGTATAGCAACAGCCATTGTACAAAAAAATGATTTAGATGATTTGGATGTGTCTACAGTTTTTATGTCATCTATGGGATTGGCAATTGTTTTTTATCTAATTCTTTTTTTTCTATCCCCATGGATCGCTGATTTCTATAATTCGCCAATTTTATCACCAACTTTGAGAGTTCTTTCGTTAGTATTATTTTTGAATGCTATAAACTCTGTTCAGACTGCAATATTGTCACGTAGGATGCAGTTTAAGCGATTATTTATGAGAAGCTTATTTGCAGTTCCTATCTCTGGATTTGTGGGTATAACAATGGCATATTTGGGATTTGATTTGTGGGCTCTTGTGGCCTATAATTTAACAAATATGTTGGTTGTTGTTCTTGTCATGAATATAGGAAGCGATATGAAGATCAAGAAAGGATTTTCTTGGGAAAGAGCGAGAAAAATATATAATTTTAGTGGCAAAATCCTCTTGTCTAGCTTAGTGTCTGGTGGACATGATATTATCAGAACGATGACAATAGGAAAAAAATACACATCTGCTGACTTGGCATATTATGATAAAGCTTATACATACTCCTACTACATTGTTACTATTCTTAATTCAACTGTGTCTAGTGTTATGCTTCCTACATTCTCAAAGTCACAAGATAATCTAATAGAGTTAAAACGAATTTCGAGGCTATCTGTTAAACTTTCCGCTTTTATTATGATCCCGTTGTTAGTAGGCGCTGCAGTAGTCTCATATTCACTCGTGTTGATACTTTTGACAGATAAATGGTTGCCATGCGTTCCTTTTCTGGCACTTTTTTGTGTTTTAAGAATCCCAGGTATTTTTATGTCAATAGATAGACAAGTTTATTATGCTATAGGTAGAAGTGATATTAATCTGTATTATGAGATTAGTCTTTGTGCGCTAAACCTAATCTGTTTTTTTGTCGCAGTCCACTATGGAATCATATGGATAGCTATTTGTGCATGCATAATAGAATTCTTAGGATTAATTGCAGTTTCTATTTTAAGTTCAAGACTTTACGGGTATTCTATAATAGAAAGAATTAATGATCTTTGGAAGACTGTTTTGGCTTCAATTATAATGGGTTTATGTGTGTATTCACTTCCAGATGTAATGTTTGTCGATAGGTTCGTTCTATTTATAGTTCAAGTAATATTAGGAATAACTATCTATTTGGCTATTTCTCTTTTACTTAAAAATGAAAATATTTATTATATTAAGATACTAATAACAAAATAGACATTAGCAATTATGATCAACGTGTATCAGCCCACTTTGGGCAAGGAAGAGCTTGATGCTCTTGAAAAAGTATTCGAGTCTAACTGGCTTGGTAAAGGCAAGCGAGTTGCAGAGTTTGAAGAGAGGTATGCAGAGCACATCAAAACGTCTAAGGACTTAGTGTTGACGACCAATTGTTGTAGCGAAGGTCTTTTCTCTTCAATGCATCTTCTGGATGTTCAGCAAGGTGATGAAGTGATTGTACCTACTATTAGTTTCATTGGCGCGGGCAATGCTGTTTGTGTACATGGAGCAAAGATGGTTCTGTGTGATGTAGATCCCCATACGCTTAATGCTCGTGCAAAGGACATCGAGAAGGTAATCACCTCTAAGACAAAGGCACTCCTTCTTCTTCACTATGGCGGTGTTCCTTGTGAGATGGATGAGATTATGGCTCTCTGCAATAAGCACAATATCAAGGTAATTGAGGATGCAGCAGCTGGTGTAAACTCTTTCTATAAAGGTAAAGCAATTGGCACTTTTGGTGATATGGGTATGTGGTCTTTCGATGCTATGAAGATTCTCGTTTGCGGTGATGGTGCTATGCTTCATTTCAACAGCCCAGAACTTCGTCATAAGGCTGATCGATGGTTCTATTTTGGCCTTGAAACAAAGAGTGGCTATGAGAACTCTGTTGGACAGAAGTGGTGGGAGTTTGACATCTCTTGCTTCGGTCATCGTGCTATCATGAATGATATTACTGCAACTATGGCTCTCGAGCAGTTGAAGAAAATTCCTATGTACATGGAGAAGCGCAAAGTTGTTAGTGATTTCTATTATGCTAATCTTAAGCAGTTCTCTTGGATCGAGCTACCGCCTGTATTGCCTGATTACATTCAAACTTCATTCTACTTCTTCCATATCCAGTTGAAGAATGGCATGCGTGATACGTTTGCTAAATACCTTCGCGAGAATGGTATTTATACTACTTATCGCTACTACCCACTTCATCGTGTTCCGGGTTACGGCGTAACAGGCAACTTTCCTAATGCAGATTATGCAGCAGATAATACTCTTAATCTTCCAATTCATCAGACAATCTCAAATGATGAGTTGAATTATATGCTGGATAAGATTAAGGAATTTGATAAACTTTATTGCTAAATAAATTACGAGGCATCTATTGCTGTAATGGATGCCTTTGATAAGAGTAATTTATGACAATTAACATCCAACTTTTAAGCTCATATAGAAGTCAAATTATGGGCGTTTGTATGATATTTGTAATGTTATGTCACGCCCGCTTAGATGGCGCGTCATACCCAAGTTTTATTTTGTCCTTTTTGGATTATTTAGATACTGGTGTTGATGTCTTTTTACTCGTATCTGGGCTTGGAATGTACTTTTCATTAAGTAAAGCTGAGGATACTGGTAATTACAGCTATTGGAAATGGATCAAAAGAAGATTAGTAAGGATTCTTATTCCATATTTATTCATTGAGACTCCGTTTTGGTTAATTTATTGTGTAAATAAAGATTTAGGCTTCTTAGATTTTCTTTATTATATATCCATGGCTTCTTTTTGGGTTGAGCATATCGGAGTATGGTTTCTTGCATTAATTATTCCATTGTATCTCGTTACTCCATTAATTCACAAGTTGTTAAAACAAACACAATACAACTTTATTCTTATTCTGTTGCTTATTATACTATCCATGGTTATATCAGTTCTACCTATTTCTACTACATCTGAGTTGCTTAATAGTATTATTGGCAACATGCAAACTGTGATTTGTAGAGTGCCATGTTATATCATTGGTCTCAGTTGGGGGAGGCTGATTAGTAACAAGCGCAGTATTCATTCGTTTTGGTTAGTTCTAATTCCTTTTCTATTTTTCTTTTTAAGATTTGTTCCAATTGTTAATACTATATACAGAGGATGGTTGCTAGCAATAGCTATTGCAATTTTGCTTTCATATCTAATCGATTGCATAAAAAACGGAATTGTTGCTAATAAATTACTTTTGATAATTGGCAATGCGACACTTTCAATTTATATTTCATATGATGTAATGAAGAATGTATTACACGTCCCATTGGGTGATGGTACATGGTATTATTCTCTTTCAATTATTTCTGGTTTTGTGTTAGGTATCTCATATTATTATGTAGAATTAAGTGCTAGGAAATGGTTAAAAAATCCAACATGAATAAATCCCCATATACTCCCCAAACGCAGCGACTATCTGGATTGGAATTATTGCGTCTAATTGCAATGCTTGGAATTGTACTGTCTCATTGGGGAGGACACGGGTCGTGGAACCTATCATCAGATAATACTTTCATCATAAATAAGATATGGCTTCAGTTGTGCCAGTTTTTCGGGGAGGTAGGTAATTGCATCTTTTTCTTAATAACGGGTTACTTTACTTATAATAGGGAAACAATTAATAAAAAAGGTATTATACGTTTGATTCTAGATGTTAAATTCTATGCTTTTTCCGTCTGGCTTGTAGCACTTGCATTAGGTGTATACTCGTTTTCTTTTGGAGGATTAACGAAATATCTTTTCCCAATTGTATTTAAGCAGTATTGGTTCGTGTTGCCCTTTTTAACGGTTTGTGCAATTGCTCCATGGATAAATGATATTTTGAGAAAATCTACCCCAAAAACACTAAAATGGTATTTCGTAATTATGATCTTAATAGAGATGATTTTACCACTTATTGGCGCTATTACGATTTCTTCAAATGTCGGATTGTTTATACTTGTTTATTCTATAGGGGCAATAATAAAAAAAGAGGAGAAACTTTTTTCTTTTGTAAACCGCTATAGGCTATTACTAATTGGATGTGGTTATGGAATTGCTATTGGTTCTTTATATTTCATAGACTTAATGTGTGCAAAACTAGGTATTTCGTGTGATTATTCAATGGTGTTAATTAGCCGATTTTCATTTGTACCAATATTAGCATCTCTTGGTCTGTTTTTGGTGTTCAAACAGAAACGTTTTACAAATTCGATGATAAATTATTGTGCACAAGGCGTTCTGTCTGTTTATTTGATAAGTGAACATCCATATATTCATCCATGGTTTTGGAAATCCAATTTTGATAATATGGATTTTTATTATTCTATTTACTTGATTCCGATATCAATAGGACAATGTATTATTGTTATGGTGGCCTGTTTAATTATCGATACATTATATAGAATAATAAAACAACAGTTAGCGAATGTTATTAACTGTAAATCCTTATAGGAATAAAATATAATGAATATTACTTTTTTAATTGGATCGTTAAAAGGGGGAGGAGCAGAAAGAGTAACCTGTAATCTTGCCAATTATCTTGCAGAGAAAGGACATAATGTTACAATTCTAACAATTCATGAACCAGAAGATAGATCGCATTTGAACCTAAGTGTAGATTACCAGACATTGACAAGAAAACGTATACCATTAACCTTTATTCGCGCATTATTCAAAATTGCGTGTTTGGGTAAATATATATTACTTAATAAGCCTGACGTTTATGTGCCTTTTTTGCCCCAAAGTTGCAAGTGTTTATTTCTTTATAAACGAATTATTAAATGTCCAATTATCATTACGGAAAGATCGTCTCCTGAAAGCTTGCCTATTAAGGCTCAACAGAACCGAATATCTTTTGCCCAAAAAGCCGATGGAGCTGTATGGCAAACTTCTAGCGTTAGCGACTGGTATAATCAACATGTGAAATACCCTACATGTATAATACCCAATGCTATTAATGTTGAATTTTTGATAGAGCCTAACCGTCATGTCAGGGCAAAGAGAATAGTCGCTATAGGTAGACTTACAAAGCTTAAGGGTTTTGATTTGCTTATTGACGCTTTTGCACTTGTGGCAAATCAACTGGACGAATACACGCTTGAGATATATGGTGAAGGCAACTGTAGAGATGAGTTGTCGAGGCAAATAAAATCTAAAGGATTAAGTAATCGGATCAAGTTATTAGGATTTTGTGATGATATTCCAAGAGCAATAAGAGATGCAAGTCTATATATATCCTCTTCTGACTATGAAGGAATGCCCAACTCACTTATGGAAGCGATGGCATTAGGATTACCATGCATCGCAACAGATTGCCCAAGTGGAGGTTCTCGTCTCTTAATTCAAGATGGTAAGAATGGTCTATTGGTTCCTGTTAGGAAAGTAGAAAATATGGCAGAAGCTATATTAAAAGTACTTGATGATTCCCAACTTGCGGAAAGTCTAAGTCAAGAAGCAATCTTGGTCAGAGATGTGCTATCCGCAGATAAAATTTATGGAAAATGGGAGAAGTATATATGCGATGTTGTTGAAAAATATAAACGTTTGTAAATGGTAGGTCTCATAGGTTATTTGTATCTATTATTTAACATGTCATATTTTAAAGAAGCATCGCAAGGAAATATCACTGATAAGTAATAATTTGTGTAGTAATTGAGTTTATTGATGTACGGTGAAACTGTGAACTCGTTTTGGAGTAACGTTTGTTTATTCCTTATAGGATTAGGCCCCTGTTTATTATTCAGAAGATATGAAAATCGTCGACACAAAAGTTGTCAATTCCAGTATGTTTAGTGACTATGACGCTCTTGTAGCTGATTTCGCAATTGAATAAATGAGTTTAAAGGCTAATTGAATTTTATAAGAATTCACTGCAAAACAGATTGAAGTTGTTTTTTTAATGGTATGTACGGTAGTGTTGTATTATAAAAGCGAAGAATTTCCTTTTGCAGCAGAATTAATAATTATTTAAGTGTTTACTAATTCCGAATATCTTGGATTATAGGAAAACGTTCTAGCATTGAAATTCTCATTTAAGTCAAGCTCTATATATAATTTATGTAAATAATGAAGATATGATAAAAGTAGTATTTTTAATGACTAATTGTAAAAAAAGTGGACCTGTTCAGCAGATGTTAAATATAATAAAGAATTTGAATAGGGATTGTTTCGACCCTTATTTAGTAACATTATATGAGGAAGATAAAGATCTTAGCCAATTCTATCTCTATGAGCCTTATGTGAAACATGTGTTTGCTCCAACAGAAAAACTGGAGATGCTATTAGGACGTGATAAAATATTGTGTAAAGCTTTAGATGAAATTAAGCCGGATGTGATTCATACTTTGGGCGTTTTTCCTGATTTCGCCGTGTGCAGAATAAGAAAATATAATCAAATAACAACATTAAGATGTTATGTGTATGAAGACTTTTTGGCTAAGTTTGGAAAACTAAAAGGGACTATTCTAGCAAAACTGTATATATACGCAATGCTTCACACGAAGAAGACTGTAACATGCTCAGAAAGCCTTGCGAAGATTTACAAAAAGGAATTAGGTTTTGATTTTGACTTTGTTCGTAATGGTGTCGATATGGATCATTACAGTTGTGTCACAGAAGCTGAAAAGATGGAAATACGTAAGGATATGAATCTTTCCGAGGGTAGTTTTATCTTTGCATATACTGGTCAAATTATTGAGCGTAAAAATATGGATTTTCTACTGAGCACGTTTGCAAAAACATTCAAGGAGAAGAAGTTTTCCTTGCTTGTATTGGGCGGTGGTGCTCAGTTGGAGGATCTGAAGATGAAATATGGAAATATTGAAAATATAGATTTTCGTGGTAACGTACTTAATGTAAATTATTTCCTAAAGGCTTGTGATGCATATGTTAGCGCTAGTAAATCGGAGGGCCTGCCCAATGGAGTGTTGGAGGCTATGGCAACAGGGCTACCTGTAATATTGAGTGATATACCTCAGCATATAGAGATACATGAGGCTAATACTGATTGTGGATTCATTTTTGATATAAACAATGAAGATGCTCTGGCTATATGTCTAAAGAAGATGGTGAATGGCGATTACAAGAAGATGGGGAATGCAGCATATGAGTCTGCTCACCAGAATTTTTCAGCACCACTTATGAGTAAGAATTATCAGAAAATCTATAAACAAATCTCTGGCAAATAATATGATAAGAGGTGATTTACCTTTCGTTTCGATTCTCGTAGTTACAAGAAACGAGAAGAACTATATTGAGATGTCCTTGATGTCTCTTATCAACCAAACGTATCCCAAAGATAAAATGGAGATTATCATTGTTGATGGAAAGTCTAATGATGGTACGCTAGAAATCATAAAGCAGATTCAAAATAAGCATAATACTGATACTTTTAAGATTTCTATCATCACCAATAACAAGTTAATACTGTCAGCTGGATGGAATCTTGCAATCAAGGCTGCAGAGGGAGAATATGTTACACGTATTGATTCACATGCAACAGCGGATCCTAATTTTGTGGAGAAGAGTGTTGAGACTATGATGAGGGTTGATGCAGTATGTGTTGGAGGAAAACTTACATCGCTTTCATTGGATGGTGACGATAATGTTATTTCTAAAGTATTATCATCTCCTTTTGGAGTTGGCAATTCTTCATTTCGAGTATCAGACGTAGCTGGATATGTTGATACCGCTGTCTATGGGTTATACAGAAAGAGCGTATTTGATGAAATAAGTTATTTTGATGAGACTACCGTCCGCAATCAGGATATTGAACTTCATAGTAAAATCCGAAAGGCTGGATATAAGTTCTATTTCAACCCTGAGATAAAGAGTACTTATTATACACGTACAACCTTGAGGAAGATGATCAAGCAGGCCTACGGAAATGGTTATTGGAATATGGTGCTCATCCAAAAAAGAAGTTTTGTTCCTTCAATTAGACATCTTGTTCCTTTCGCTTTTGTTTTATTTCTGTTTGCTGCTATCATTGGAGGTACTATTTGGTATCAGATATGGATACTTGGTGTTGCAGTTGTGTGTCTGCATCTCATGCTCGGTTTTGTTTTTGCTTTGAAGAAAACATCGAATATTATTGAGATTTTAACAATGTCTTGGTTGTTCATGTCACTTCACCTTTCATATGGGTGGGGCTATATGGCTGCTATATTCAAAAACTGTAAATAATAGAAGATAATGAGCTTAGAACAGAAAGTTAATAATTATTTAAACCACATCCCTGTAGTAAAAAAAGTTGTGAAACGATGCTATCAATTGGGGATGTACGCAATATCACCCAAGTTGAAATCTGAAGGAGATATAATTCGAGTATCTCCAAACAATAAGATGGAGTACTTTTTTGGGTATTATGATAAGAGCCCATGGGATGCTACAGGGAAATACATGCTATGCTTGAGAGCAAGAAATACGTGGAGCAATGTTGCACCTTCTGAAAGTGCTGATATAATTCTTATTAATGTAGACGCAAATTCAAATCATGAAGGGTTTGAGTTGGTTGATGGTGCATGGATAAAAAAGATTGCAAATACTAAAGCTTGGAACGTTCAACAGAGTTGTATGTTGCAATGGTTAGGTCCTAACTTTGACCAAGAGATATTATACAATGACTTCCGTAATGGAAAGTACTGTTGTGTTAGACTCAATGTTTGGACAGGGGAAGATAAGGCTCTTCCATTGCCTGTTTATACAGTTTCAGATGATGGTAAAACAGCAATGAGTTTGGATTTTAGTAGACTTCATAGATTGCGAAAAGGTTATGGATATTCAAACTTGCCAGATACGACATCTGACCAAAAGATGCCAAATTCAACATGTATATGGAAAATGGATATTGAAACAGGAGGAGTTGAAGATATTCTCAAATATACAGACTTGTATTATTTTGAACAAAGAAAAGAAATGGCTGGTGCGGAACATAAAGTAAATCATATTATGCTCTCTCCTAATGGCAAGCGCTTTATGATATTCCATCGATGGTTCCGCGGACCAAAGAAATACACTCGTCTGGTAACATGTAATATTGATGGTACTGAATTGTATAATCTTAGCGATGATGATATGGCATCACATTGCTTCTGGAAGAATGATAATGAGATTATAGCTTTCGAAAACAAAAATAATGGAGGCCCAGGGTATTACCTCATGAAGGATAAAACCCAAGAATGGAAGCACTTATGGACTCAATTTAGCAACGATGGACATCCCAGTTATTCTCCTGATAGATCGTTTGTAGTGACAGACACGTATCCAGATCGTGCCCGAGTGGCAAGTTTAAAAATTTTAAAAGATACAGATGTTGAAGCTAAGGATATGCGTATTGTTGCAAGAGTGTTTGCTCCGTTTAAATATGATAACGATACTCGCTGCGATTTGCATCCTCGTTGGAGTAGAGACGGAAAGAGCGTTTGTTTCGACAGTACTTTTGAAGGGCATAGAGGATTATATGTAGTTCATGTGAGGTGATTATGTTCGAATTTTACATGCAGGCAAAAGGTTTAATACAGTAAATTCGATTTCTTGCTTGCTATTAAAAACACAATTGAATTAATGTAATAACATTATGATGTTTAAATGAATATTTGACCGCTTGGTTGCTTTGATCAGCTTGCTGTTTTTTTGCCTATATTGGTGATAATTGCCATCATGGTGAAAGTTAAGATCCCAGGTGTCATGCATTCTTCGTGCAGAAGCGTGTGGGCAAAGATGGCAAGTTGTTCAAATGCCACAAATTTCGCTCAATGACAGTGAAGCATAATGGTAGTTCGGTGTCAGTTGCAGGCGATAGCCGTATAACTCCTTTTGGCGCAACTCTTCGTCACTACAAGCTTGATGAACTACCTAGATTATGGGATGTGCTGATCGGAAACATGAGTTTTGTAGGACCTCGTCCTGATGTACCTGGATATGCGGATAAGCTGACTGGAGAGGATTGTGATGTTCTAAAAATTAGACATGGAATCACAGGGCCTGCAACATTGAAGTATAGATTGGAGGATGAGATGATTTCTGAATATGTAGCAAAGAGGCAGAAGGAAGGTGATACTCGTGAGGTGCAGGATATCGCCGTGGAGTATAATGTAATCTTTCCTGATAAGGTGCGCCTGAATTGCTATTACTATCGTCACTACAGTTTCTTCAAGGATATTGAGATAATTGTAGCAACTGTTCTTGGAAGAAAAATTAAGTTCGCAGGAGAAGAATTCTAAAGCCCATGTACCGCCCTTGTTGGGGTATTACAAGATATTTTAATAAAATAAGGATATAAAAATGGAAGAAAGAAAAACCATTTACCTCTGTCTGGCTCACATGAGCGAAGAAGGATGGGAACAAAAGTATGTAAAGGAAGCATTCGATACCAATTGGGTGGTGCCAATGGGGCCTAACGTGAATGTATTCGAACAGGAACTCGCAAACTTCTCAAATAGCAAGAGTGACGGCACAGAGCCTCTTGATCGTAAGGTGGTATGCCTAAGTGCGGGCACAGGTGCCGTTCACTTGGCACTCCTCGCATGTGGCGTTAGTGCCGGCGATGAGGTGTGTGTGCAGAGTTTTACTTTCTGTGCAAGCAGTCATCCTATAACTTACCTAGGTGCTAAACCTGTGTTCATAGGTTCTGAGAAGGGTACCTGGAATATGGATCCTGAGCTGTTGAAAAAGGCAATCATCGATCGTAAGGAGAAGACCGGTAAGTATCCAAAGGCAATTATCCCTGTTGCACTCTATGGTATGCCTTACCAGATTGATAAGATATTGGCTATAGCAGATAAGTATGGCATTCCTGTTATCGAGGATGCTGCTGAGGGTATGGGCTCACGTTTTAATGGTCAGGTGCTTGGTACCTTCGGAAAGTTTGGTGTACTCTCATTCAATGGGAACAAGATGATTACAACCTCTGGTGGTGGAGCTCTCATCTGTCGTAATGCAGAAGATGCTAACACAATTATGTGGTACGCTACTCAGGCTCGTGATGCATATCCTTACTATCAGCATACAGCTATTGGTTTTAATTATCGCATGAGTAATGTGTGTGCAGGTATTGGTCGTGGTCAGATGACTGTATTGGATGCTCACATCGCTCACCATAAGCATGTTCAGTCTTTGTATGAGGACCTGATGAAGGATATTCCTCGTGTAAAGATCAACAAGCAGCCTAACGATCCTCGTTATGATTCAAACTATTGGCTCTGCACAATGACTCTTGATCCTGAGGTAAAGGTGAAGGGACAAGAGAATGCCTACAAGGAGGTAATTAATACAGCTGTCGGTGGCGCAGCAGGTGTCATCCATCAGGTTGATTCACCTACAACTGATTGTCAGCCAAATGACAACGTAGAGGCAATGCGTGTATTTATGTTGAGTAAGAAGGTGGAGTGCCGTCCAGTATGGAAGCCTATGCACAAGCAGCCTGTGTATGCAAATTGCGAGGTTTACACTAATGGTGTTGAGGAAGACATCTTCAAAATCGGTATGTGCCTGCCTGCTGGTCCTTATGTTACCGATGAGGATGTGAAATACATTGTGGATTGCATCAAGGAAGCTATCGTAAAGTAAGATAAATGGAAAGTGCGTGCACAGGTGGAGCAATGTTCATAGTTGATACCACCACGCGCTACTATTTTAAATAATTATGGTATTAAAGTGGATTTTTGATCGCGTAGTAGCTTTCATTGGCTTGTTGTTTCTATGGCCAGTATTACTCGTTGTTGTAATTTTAGTAAAAATAAAGATGCCTGGAGGACCTGCATTCTTTGTACAGAAACGAGTAGGTAAAGGTGGCAAGTTATTTAACTGCCATAAGTTCAGAAGTATGACAGCGAAGCATAACGGTTCATCTGTATCTGTAGCAGGTGATAGCCGTATTACTCCTTTTGGTGCTACTTTACGTCATTATAAGTTGGATGAATTACCTGGATTGTGGGATGTGCTTATTGGAAACATGAGTTTTGTTGGTCCTCGACCAGACGTTCCTGGATATGCTGATAAACTGAATGGCGATGATCGTGATGTGCTGAAGCTTCGCCCTGGTATTACAGGTCCTGCTACTTTGAAGTATCGTCTAGAAGATGAGATGATTTCGGAATATGTAGCCAAGAAGCAGGCGGAAGGTGATAAGCGTGAAGTTCAAAAGATTGCTGTAGAGTATAACGATAATGTGATCTATCCTGATAAAGTGCGTCTGAATTGCTATTATTATCGCCACTACAATTTCTTCAAGGATATCGAAATGATTATCGCGACTGTATTAGGTCGCAAAATCAAGTTTGCTGGAGAAGAATTTTAGTTGAAATATTTATTATAGAAAGGCTTGCAGAATGAGAAGGATAATGAAATATTTACGATGTGTCTTCTTGCTCTGCAAGTTTTTGTTTCTGCCACAGTGGGGCAAGGGTCTAACCCCAAATGAGTGATCCTTTTTTTACGAATTTATGAAGTCTGGATTTTTCTCTCTATTCGAATGATTATTTTCCTGAAATATGCAAATTCTTCAAAAAAAGAGGATTGGCAATATGTGTTGGTAATCCTGCCGGTGGAATTCTCCTCACTGGCATAAATCCTTCAAGAAGTAAAAGTTCATCAGACG
>JAEXBC010000454.1 GCA_023457875.1 Bacillota bacterium
AATCACCTGCGGTGCGGTCTGTGCTTAACACAAAATCCTTGCCACTATCACCAATACTCAGCTGTGCCCAACCAAAGCTGATGGCATTAAAGCGGCTTATTTGATCCATTTGACTACTGGAGCTAATGGCGTAAATGGCATGATTCCATACAGTTGGCAAATTGATTTGGGTGCTGATTCGGTTAACAATAGCCGTTGCTACTTCTGAAAATACATTAGCACTTGGACTAAATTGACCATTTCCAGTTCCTTGCATCAAGCCCAATTGATTCACAATAAGAATTTCTCCTCTACTACTTGTAACATCCTTAAAATCGGTATTTCCGCTATAAAGCTGTGCCATTTCCTCATAACCTAGTGCCTTAACTACATAACGCGCTGCTTGCTCTCTGGTTAAGTTTTTTGTAGAGGAAGCCTCTATCTGATTAAGCCGCCCTTCACTATCTACTGCCTTAAGCATTTCAACAAATGCAGACTCACTTATTGCTAAACTATCAGAAGCCGCATAAATGGGCATCACACTCAAAATGCCTATCATGATAGCACATAGCAACGTTTTGTATAATTTCATCTTATATGTTTTCATTTTTCTCCCCGTCTCCTATATCCTTCATATAGCTTGATTTCCTGCAACTTTATATTGCTTCATTTCTTTTACATACCTTGGCTCTTTTATCTGTCTTAATTTGTTTTATAAAGTTGGGTTTCTTTGATGGCTATCAACTAGATGGTTAATATGTATTTGAATTTCATTTCTTACTATTCTAACATATTATTCCTTCTATTTCAATACAGAAGGCTATCTAGCCTCACTATGATTGATTAATCATTTCCTAGCAAAATATAATCCGTAAGTCTTACACACCCTACTCTTGCTGCAAGCAGTATATAGGCTGGCTCTGTAATGGTTTCAATACTACTTAATCGATTGGTTTCCACAACCTCTATATACTCACTTGTAATTAAGTAGTACCTTTTTAACTCGCTTTCAATCAATAACTTTAATTTATAGGCACTTATTGTTCCTTTTTTATAAGCTGCCTTCGCTTTTTCAAGAATCCTATGAAGACTAGTAGCCTGTCTTCTTTCATCTAACTTTAAAAATACATTTTTACTACTGAGAATAAGACCATCCTCTTCTCTATAGACAGGGCAGATTCTAATCTGGCAAGCTTCATGAAAGTCTCTTATCATTTGCCCTAACAATGTTCTTTTTTGAATATCCTTTTCGCATAAATAAATACGACTGGGTCTAATTTTGTAAAGTAAAATATGATAAGTGGTTAATATGCTCATATAGTACTTAGGATGAATTTTTCCATTCATACTGAACATAAGCGGCGAATCAATGGTTATATAGCTTGCACAGCCCTTTGGATAAAGCTCATGAAAAGGGGGGCAAAAAAAGAAATCTGCACCAGACCTATTGGCTAACTGCCTGTCTTCTTCTGGCTTTCTTGGATACAACTGATAAGCCTCTTCACTTACAAATTCCTTAGGATGTAAAAAGGTACATACAATCACATACTTATTTTCCTGTCTTGCAGTTTTAATTAAAGAGGCATGGCCTTCATGCAGCGCCCCTTTTGTGATGATTAGTCCTACTGACTCTCTTCCTATGCGGTCAAGTTTTGAGGTCATTTCTTCTAACGTCGTAATCAGATCCATATCTATGCCTCCTTTTCTCTATCACCTTCAAATTCTATTTATACGCTAAGCTAATGATGTATACTTTTCTCTTATTATAACATAGCTTTTTAAATTACCCTATATCATAAAAAAAGCTAGTGCCCCTTGAGTGATGCACTAGCTTTTTGACATTATTTTGATTCTTCTTCTGAAATAACAAGCGCTAACTCGTCTAATTGTTTTTGATCTACTCTGCCTGGTGCTTCTGTCATTAAGCAACTGGCATCCTTTACTTTAGGGAAGGCAATAACCTCACGAATGCTATCAGCTTTGCACATTAACATAATCATACGGTCAAGACCGAATGCAAGACCTCCGTGTGGTGGTACACCATATTTAAAGGCACTTAGTAAATACCCAAATTGTTCTTCTGCTACCTCTTCTGAAATGCCAAGGAGGCTAAACATTTTTCTTTGAATATCATTTTGATAAATACGTATACTTCCTCCACCAAGTTCACAGCCATTTAGGCAAAGGTCATAGGCTTTTGCTCTAACTGCTCCTGGATTTGTTTCCATCAGTGGAATATCTTCATCCATTGGCATGGTGAAAGGATGGTGCATGGCTACATAACGGTTAGCTTCCTCATCGTATTCAAGAAGTGGAAACTCTGTAATCCATACAAATCTAAATTCATCCTTATTAATTAAATCAAGCTTTCTAGCAACTTCTAGTCTTAGTGCCCCAAGAGCAGAAAATACAACGCTAGGCTTATCTGCCACGATTAAAATCAGTTCATCCTTATCTACACCTAACTTATCCTTAATAGCTGCTAGGGTTTCTTCACTTAAGAATTTTGCAAAAGAAGACTTTTCTTCTCCATCTTGTTTAATTTGATGCCATGCGACGCCCTTAGCACCAAAGTCTTTTCCATAAGCTACTAATGCATCCACTTGTTTACGTCCCAAATCTCCCATACCTTTGGCATGAATAGCTCTTACCGTCCCACCATTTTCTATGGCATTATCAAATACTGCAAAGCCACAGCCCTTTACAATATCCGTTAAATCCGTAAGTTCTACACCAAAACGAAGATCTGGTTTGTCTGAACCAAATCGGTCCATTGCTTCTCTATAGGTCATTCTTTCAATAGGAAGCTTCACGTCTACATCTAAAGCTTCTTTAAACACAGTTTGAATGAGTCTTTCATTCACACCCATTACATCATCAGCATCTACAAAGGAAAGCTCCATATCTATTTGTGTAAATTCTGGTTGACGGTCAGCGCGAAGGTCCTCATCACGGAAACACTTTGCAATTTGGAAATAACGGTCATAACCAGATACCATTAAGAGTTGCTTAAATAACTGTGGTGATTGGGGAAGAGCATAAAAGTTTCCTGGGTGTACACGAGATGGCACCAAATAGTCTCTTGCGCCCTCAGGTGAAGATTTAATCATAATAGGGGTTTCAATCTCTAAAAAGCCCTCTTTTTCAAGGAAACGTCTTGTACTTTGAGCTACTTTGCTTCGAAGTATTAGGTTTCTTTGCATATCTGGTCTTCTAAGATCCAAATAACGATACTTTAAACGTAATTCTTCTTTTGTATCACTGTTTTCTACAATTTCAAAAGGTGTTGTTTCTGCTTCAGAAAGAATACGAAGTTCTTTTACATCGATTTCAATATCTCCTGTTTTCATGGATTTATTAGCATCTTGGCCACGAGAAACAACTATGCCCCTTGCAGCAATAACATACTCACTTCTAAGGGTTTCTGCTTTTTCAAATACACGCTTGTCTGTTTGCTCGCCAAAGGATAACTGCAAAAGACCTGAGCGGTCACGCAAAGTAATAAATAATATCTGGCCTAAATTTCTTCTTCTTTGTACCCAACCTGTTACCACAACCTCTTCGCCAACGTTGGCACTACTAAGGTCTGTACAATAATGGGTTCTTTTTAATCCTTGCATTGATTCTGACATAACATCCTCCTATTTACTCTATCTTCTTAGCACTACACTACATCTACTTATTACCCTCAGGTTCACTAAGGTTCTTGAAAACCTCCACGAATTGACTCATAGGAATAGTGACCGTATCACCTGTTTCCATATCTTTAAGCTGAAGACTGCCTTCTTCTAGTTCACTTTCTCCAATAATCGCAGAATAACGTGCACCTATTTTATTAGCATACTTCATTTGGGCTTTAACACTTCTTTGAAGGTGATCACTTTCTGCACTAACGCCTATTTGTCTCAGTTCATTCACGAGTTTAAAGGCTTCAATCATGGCCGCTTCTCCTCTATAGCCAATAAAGAGATCTCTACTGCTAGGAGGAAGTACTGCGTTGTTTTCTGCATCTCTTACAAGGATAAGGCGCTCCATGCCTGCACCAAAACCTACTGCTGGAACGTGTTTATCACCAATTTCATCTACTAACTTATCATAGCGACCACCACCACATACAGTTCCCTGGGCGCCAATGTCATTGGATATAAACTCAAATACTGTTTTAGTATAATAATCTAATCCACGAACAATATTTGGGTCTACAACAAAAGGAATGTTCATGGCTGTTAATAGCTTTTTAAGGGATTCAAAGTGAGCCAAACATTCTTCACCTAAAGTATCGAGCACAGTAGGGGCATCCTCTAAATGTTTTTGACAATCTGGATTCTTACAATCAAGAACCCGAAGTGGATTTTTATCCATTCTTTCTTGGCAAAGTGGACAAAGATGTTCCTTTTTAGTATGGAGATAGGCTTTTAATGTTTCGTTATATGCTTTTCTACATTCTGTTCCACCTAGTGAGTTAATATGAAGCTCCACTTTTTTTATGCCAAGTCTTTTTAGTAAGGTATGTCCAATGGCAATAATTTCTGCATCAGCTGTTGGTGAGTCTGTCCCAAACATTTCCACCCCAAATTGGTGAAATTGTCTTTGACGTCCTGCTTGAGGCTTTTCATATCTAAAGGTAGGTGAAATATAATACAACTTGGTAGGCTGTGTATCTGCATACATACTGTGTTCAAGAAATGCCCTTACTACGGCTGCTGTACTTTCTGGCTTAAGGGTAATATTATTGTTACCCTTATCAATAAAGGAATACATTTCTTTATTCACAATATCTGTGGTCTCACCTACGCCTCTTGCAAAGAGGTCTGTATATTCAAATATAGGTGTTCTAATTTGATTAAATCCAAAGTCCTCACATAAATTTCTTATGATTTCTTCAACATCTAACCATTTTCTCATTTCTTCTCCAAAAATATCCTTTGTTCCTTTTAGGGCACGAAGTTCCATAAATGGCTCCTTTCTTTTCATGCAGCTGCATAAACTATTACTATTCTTAACACATTTGAATGTTTACCTACAGTGGAAATGATTTTTTCCAATAAAAAACGTCCCTGACATAACTGTCAGGGACGATATTACCGTGTTGCCACCCTGTTTTAAAGGCTAGCTGCCTTTACACTCATTGCCCATAACGTAGGCTACACGTTGCTTCCTACTACTATTTCAAAAGCACTCTCCGAGATGTCTTCTAATCTTGTGTGAGCTTACAGCCAAGGACTCACTCTCTGGATTTAAGATTATACTCTTTCTCATCATAGATTTCATCATATAATAATTCATTTTACCAAAGTTTCATACTAAGTCAAGTCTTTATCCTTACTTTTGCTTAAATACTAAACTATCTATAGCGTCTATCAGTTCATGAATAGAAGGTTTACTAATTTGACAATCCGCACCTACAGATTCTCCTTTATGGTAGAGCTCGTCCGAAATAAGGGAGGAAAAAATAACTACAGGCAGTTCACTAAGTACGTTATCTTCTTTTATGCGACGGGTTACTGTATGCCCATCTAAAATTGGCATTTCAATATCCGTAATTAGCAAATCAACTTCTCGCATAAAATTAGCGCCAAACCTTTCTTTTAAAACAAACAGTGCCTCTAGTACTTCTTTACCATTATCAAATGTGAAAATTTGTGTATAACCTGCAGAACGAAGTACCGCCTCTAATAAGGTTCGAATCGTTTTTGAGTCATCTGCCATATAAATTCTCTTTGTGGCACGTTCTGCTTTTGTAATCATCGTTTCTTTTGCTTTTAAATAAGGATCATCATCCCTAGAAATATCAGAGATAATCTTTTCAAAATCTAACATTAATAAAATGCCTTCTTCAGTAAGAATATTACCTACTGATAATCCACTTCGTAAGAGCTGATCTGGTTTCGTAATATCTGACCATTTCACTCTACGAATACCTTCTATACTGTCAACTGCAAACATCACTTGCTTTCTATTGAACTCACAAACAAGTGCCATTTTTTTCTGTGAAAGGTCTGTAGCTTGTTTATCTAATATGTAACTTAGGTCAATTACTGTCATAACCGTATCTCTTACATTGGTGATTCCTAAAATATTAGCGTTATTATCTGTAGAAGGTCTTACATCGCTAAGTTGAATAATTTCTCTTGCCTTAAGTACGTTAATACAATAGCGATTGTGGTTCACTGAAAATACAATTACCTCTAATTCCCCTGTTCCAACGTCTAATAAGACTGACTCTTTCATATTTTCACTTCCCTCCGAAATGATTTAATCTATAAATCTCAATTGCTTACTTCATATTACCCCATATAATTATATATTATACTTTAACGAGGCAATAATTTCAATTCAGTCACCTAATTATTATCGTAAATAAAAGTTTTTACTCTCTAATTGAATTCATGTATTCGGGTGCACATAAAAGTTAGTAGTTTCCACCCTCAATTACCTTTTCACCTTTTACGATGGCAATACTTTTACTAACACCTAATCTTGATGCCCCTGCTTCAACCATTTTATGTGCAGTATCTGCGTCACTAATCCCCCCTGATGCCTTCACCTTAATTTGATCTTTAGCGGTTTGTTTCATCAGTTTAATATGCTCAAGGGTTGCCCCTCCTGTCCCGAAGCCTGTGGAGGTCTTAACAAAATCAGCACCTGCTGCTATCGCTAATTCTGTAACCTTAACGATTTCATCATGAGTAAGATAGCAGGTCTCAAGAATAACCTTGACGATGGTTTTGGGCTCAACTATTTTGGCCGCTTGCACCACCTCCTGGATTTCAAACTTGACATAATCATACTTCTCATCTTTTAAGGCACCAATATTAATCACCATATCCACATCAGTTGCCCCATTCATAACAGCTTCTTTTGCTGCAAAGGCTTTTGATGTTGCCGTCTCATTTCCTAAAGGAAAGCCCACAACTGTTGTTATACCAATTTGTGTTTCCTTAAGTAAATCAGCAGCAACTGGCACATAACAAGCTGGTACACAAACCGTCTTAAAGTTGTATGTAACTGCTTCTTCACAAAGCATAGCAATATCTTTTTCCTGGGCTGTTGCTTTTAACAAGGTGTGATCTATCATTTGTGCAATATCCATTTAATTATCCTTCTTTCTACCAATCGATGAATTTTATTGCCTTTATATTTATGGCTTCTGTCTTTCTGGTTTCTATTTTAGCATATTATGCGCCGTAGTGACAACTTTAACACAAGACGTCCCTTTCTTCTTGTTCTTGTATATACCCTTCAAAAAGAACTGTATCTTTTAAAAAGAAAGTTCTTTGAATTAGCATATAATCAATGCCTCGTCCATATATATGTATTAGGACATCTTATTTTAAAAAGGAGGGTCATTATGTCTAGTCCTAAATTCATGGTTTTTAAGCTTAAAGATCTCAGAATTCCTATCCTCATTCTCTTAGTTGTTCTTGCCCTATTTATCTTTTTAATTGTACGTGGCAAAACAACACAAACCTTTGCACCATCAGATGTGCATCAAGACGGTAAATACATAGCAGGAATCACATTGTCAGACGCACAAATGGATTTAGTGGTGGAAGTAAAAGATCACGCCATTACATCCGTATCTTTATCTGGTTTAGATGAAAGCTCATCTGTACTTTATAAAGATCTTGTAAATGGTATTGATTATGTGAATACTTATGTCACCTCAACACAATCTTTAGAACTTCCAACAAATGCAGATACTTCTTCTGCTACACTCATGCTAATGGATGCTGTAAAAATAGCCTTATCTGAAGATGAAACAGCATCAATTACCACCACCTATGAAAAAATGGATTTAACCGCTTCAAAGGATATCGCTACAAATGAGCTTGAAGAGGACATCTTCGTTGATGAATTTGAAGAGGATGCTCAGCTAGAAGAAGAAAAAGTAGCTGACGCAAATCCTGAAGCTGATCATCTAGAAGTTGATGCACAAGATCCTGATATTCAATAATAGAAAGGTGTCACGTATTCTTTATACATGACACCTTCTTATTATCTATTTATCTCGCTCAGCAATAAAATGCTTAATAAGGGCTACACTTGAATCTATGCCAAGTAGTCCACTATCTAAGCAAAGACTATAGCTCGCAGCATTTCCCCATTTTTCT
>JAEXBC010000455.1 GCA_023457875.1 Bacillota bacterium
CGAAACATATCTTAAAAATGAAAAGAGTCTATAGCCAAAAGCGCAAGCATCTTCTTGATGAATTAGAACGTCATTTTGCGGGAGAGTTTGAAATCAAAGGCCATGCAGCAGGCCTTCATGTACGCGTTCATTTTTATAACGTGACTTTTACAGAAGAATTAGTGGAGAAAATTTATGCTAGCCATGTCAAAGTATATCCCGTAGAAAAATTTGCACTAGAAAACTTCGGCTTACATACACATGAGATATTATTAGGTTATGCTCACTTGTCTTTAGCTGAAATGACAGAGGGCATTAAGGTAATAAGCGCTGTCATTAATGACAACAAAACCAGCTTACTTTAAAATAGAGTTAAATTGAGAAAAATCCTCTTCTTCATATGGAGAGGGATTTTTTTGCATTTACATAAACATACGGTATTTAAACATAGGACACTATTAGTAAGCACCATATGGAGGTAGCATGAGAATAATATATCTGAAGAGGCACACACTAAAATAGGCTATGTTGATTCATCTAAAATACAGAGGATAAAAAATGGTAGGGCTACTATAATTTTTGTTTTTTGCGAAAAAAGTAGTGAAAAAGGATAGAAGAAAGGATAGAAGAAAGGAAAGATTATGGCGCAGACAAAAGAAGAAAAAAAGGCAGAAATAAAAGCAGAGACAAAACCAGGAATAATAGAAAAAACAAAAGCAGAAGCAACAACAGGAATAATAGAAGCAACAAAAGCAGAATCAATAACAGAAGAAGGGTTAACAACAGAAGTAAAAGAAGAAACTAAAGAAATAACTGAAATAGGCTGGAAATTAGATCATAGTTATGCTCGCTTGCCGGAAACTTTTTTTACAAGGCTTAAGGCCACCCCTGTTCAATCACCAAAACTGGTGGTCCTTAATCATCCCTTAGCAAAGGAGCTAGGCTTAAATGCCAAAGCGCTAGAAACCAATCAGGGTGCTGCAATCCTTGCTGGAAATCAGATTCCAGAAGGTGCCATGCCACTTGCACAGGCTTATGCAGGACATCAATTTGGATACTTTACTATGTTAGGTGATGGAAGAGCAGTATTACTTGGTGAGCAGCTTACACCTTCAGGTGAACGGATTGATATTCAGCTCAAGGGGTCTGGCAGAACTCCTTACTCCAGAGGAGGAGACGGCAGGGCGGCACTTGGACCTATGCTAAGGGAGTATATCATTAGCGAAGCAATGTATGCACTTGGTATCCCTACCACCCGTAGCTTGGCTGTAGTTACAACTGGTGAGGTGGTATATCGCGAAAAGGAGGAAATAGGCGCCATCTTAAGTCGTGTGGCAAGTAGCCATATACGTGTAGGCACCTTTCAATTTATTTCAAAATGGGGCAAAAAAGAGGAGCTTAAAGCCCTAGCTGATTACACCATAGACAGGCATTATAAGGAGGGTACCTCTAAGGAAAATCCTTATTTGTTCTTGCTTCAAGAAGTCATCAAAAGGCAGGCGCAGCTCATTACCAAATGGCAGTTAGTAGGCTTTATTCATGGGGTAATGAACACAGATAACATGGCAATTAGCACAGAAACCATTGATTATGGCCCTTGTGCTTTTATGGATACCTATAGTCCAAAGACTGTATTTAGTAGTATTGACACGCGTGGTCGCTATGCCTATGGCAATCAAGCCTATATTGCTGCTTGGAATCTTGCAAGATTTGCCGAGACTTTATTGCCGCTATTGCATCCTGATGAGGCGCAAGCAATTCAGCTAGCAGAGCGTGAGGTTTCACACTTTGGCGAGATCCATCAGAGATATTGGCTAAAGGGAATGCGAGAAAAGCTAGGGCTGTTTAATGAGGAGGCACAGGACAGTGAACTCATTAATGAGCTACTTAACATGATGGAAAAATACCATGCCGACTATACCAATACCTTTCTAGCATTAACCTTTGATAAGTTTGAGGAGGCAGCCTTATTTAAGACAAATGAGTTTATGAAGTGGCATGAAATGTGGCAGGCAAGGCTCAAAAGACAGCAGGAAACAAAAGAGGCCACCCATCAACTTATGAAGGAATCTAATCCAGCAATTATTCCCCGTAACCATCGTGTAGAAGAGGCATTGGAAGCAGCAGTGCAAAAGGGAGACTACAGTGTGATGGAAAGACTTTTAAACAGGCTTTCAAATCCCTATGCACATAGCCCTGAGCAAGCTGAATATGCCACAATACCAGAGCCTTCTAATAAGCCCTATAGAACCTTTTGTGGTACTTAATAAAGAATCTACTTTCTATTAACTTTTTACCAATTCACTTCATATGATGTAGTAATTTCATATAAAGGAGTAAATTGTATATGGATTTAGATCATTGGCATCACCCAAGTTCAAAAAGAGAAAAAGGCATTGGAGCAGATGTTTGTCCATTTTGCCATAATAAAATTACAGGCTACGTAGCATTATTTGAGGAAAATCCTGAGGATTTAAATAGGATTACCATGCGTCAGGGGCCACAGGATGTCAATCGGCTTATGACACTTATTAATGAAAGGTTTCCTAATTATTATTCTGGGCTACAAAATTATGGTGTGCCCAGAGTTGTAATACGCAATATTTTTAGAAGTATTGTGGACTACGTACTAAGTGAGAAGGATAAGTATTCTGGAAGCATTGATCAAATCACAAATAGGTTATTTAATGCCTATAAACAAGATAATCGAGTCATCTTAGCAACCTTAAGAGCCTTTGGAATAGCAGAAAACTTGTTAAATAGTTTAATAAGAAACATTATACATTTTATCTTAGAGAATGTGGCGCAACAATCCGATTCAAATTGGAGAAACTGGGAGGATCTTGGAGGCATATTGACTTCTAGCCCAGCGGTAGCCTCTTGGCAGCCTAATCGCTTAGATGTATTTGCAAGAGGTCAAAACAATGCCTTGTGGCACAAGTGGTGGGATGGCTCAAGATGGAGTGACTGGGAGGACTTAGGAGGAATTCTCACCGCCGCTCCTAGCGCAGTTTCTTGGGGACCTAATCGCATTGATGTTTTTGGAAGAGGACAAGACAATGCCTTATGGCATAAATGGTGGAACGGTTCAAGTTGGAGTGAATGGGAGAGTCTGGGAGGCGTATTAACTACAGCACCAGCAGTGGCATCTTCGGCTTCTGATCGCTTGGATGTATTTGCAAGGGGTCAAAATAATGCAATGTGGCATAAATGGTGGGACGGCTCCAAATGGAGTGACTGGGAAGATTTAGGAGGAAACCTTACCTCTGGACCTGGTGCAGTTTCTTGGGGGCCTAATCGCATTGATACCTTTGCTAGGGGTCGAAACAATAGTTTGTGGCATAAATGGTGGAACGGTTCAAGGTGGAGTGACTGGGAAGATCTGGGGGGAGGAAGTATAAGCTCCGAACCAGCAGCTGCATCAACTGCCCCTAACCGACTTCAAGTTTTTGCACGTAGGGCAAATAACCAATTATATTTTAGAACATGGAATGGTTCAAATTGGAGCAATTGGCAATCCCTTGGCGGACAAATTACATCAGCACCTAGCGCAGTATCTTGGGGTACAAACCGCCTAGACGTTTTTGCAAGAGGTGAAAATGATCACCTCTGGCATATCTGGCGACCATAAGAAAAGCTACAAGTTTTATAAAACCTAAGCCGATAATAAATGGATGAACATTTGTTATCGGCTTTTTTATGCTATACGTCTTTAACTGTACATCTGACAAGTTGTTCAAAATAACTAAAAAATATGATATGATTAATTTATTATGAATACAAAAAATACCAAGTAAACTCTCTATAATGGATTGAATGATCAGTACGGCTAATAAATGATATAAGCTTCCATATGTATTTTATGAAAAGTTTCGGGGAGGGGCATGATGTATAAGGTTTTTATTGTAGAAGATGAGATTGTAATCAGAGAAGGAATCAAGAATAATATTCATTGGGAAGAAGAGGGCTTTAAGCTTGTTGGAGATGAAAGTGATGGAGAACTGGCTTATCCGATGATTATTAGGGAGCAGCCTGACATTTTGATTACAGATATAAAAATGCCTTTTATGGACGGTCTGGAGTTAAGTAAATTACTCAAAAAGGATATGCCCGATTTAAAAATCATTATTATCAGTGGGTATAGTGATTTTGAGTATGCCCATCGTGCCATTGATATTGGGGTGTGTGAATATTTGCTTAAACCAGTAAATTCTTCAAAGCTCATGGTGGCGGTAAAAAATGCAGCTGCGGCAATTGATAAGGAACGGAAAGAAAAGCAGATATTAGAGCAGTATCAGCTTTTGGCTTATCAAAAACAGGATGAGAAAAGAAAAGATTTTTTTAATGCTTTAGTGAGTGGGAAGATGTCTTTTTCACAGCTAAATGAACAGGAGGAGGAACTTGAAATCAACATGGTGGCAAGCTTCTTTTGCGTGGTATTATTTCAGATGAGAGCACAAGAGGATTTCTATGAATATTCCGATGAAATGGTGCAGTGCGAAGCAAATATGATCCATGAACTTAGGAGATTACCTGATATAAAAATTTTTGAACGTGGCATGGATGGTTGGGCGTTTATCCTTTTGGGTGAGGATGAACTTAAGATTGATGCATTAACCCAGAAATTGTGTAGTGTACTAAGGGATATCTGCGGTGAGCGGGTACATTATTTTGGTGGAATTGGCAGGAGCGTTCATCGAATCCGTGACTTACAGCAGTCCTATCTTGATGCGAATAAAGCTTTTTCTCTACGTTATTTTGAGGCGTGGGATCAGTTTTTATCTTATGATGAGGTCAATAATATTAGATCTCAAATAGAAAATCGCATTAATGTAAGTGAACTAGACCTTGAGAATTTGGATAGAAACCTACTGGAGGATTTCTTGAAAAGAGGCAGCATACACGATGTTGATGAGTTTGTGGAAAGCTATTTTTCTGGCTTTGGCTCAGATGCAGTAAACTCAACCCTTTTTAGGCATTACATTATCATGGATGGCTATTCTTCCATTATGAGATTTCTAAAAGTGCTTGAGTGCCCACAGGAGAAGATAGATAGCAATTTGATGCGTATGAATAGCAGTATTGGACAGCTTTCTAGCTTGGAGGAATGCAGCGCGTTCTATAAATCCATCTTAAAGGAAGTCATTGAACTGAGAAATAAATGCAGTCGAAAAAAATATGACGGTCTTATTGAACAAGCCAAGGAGTACATAAAGTCACAATTTATGATGTGCGATCTGACCTTAGATAAGGTTGCCTCCACGGTTAATGTCAGCCCTAATTATTTTAGTTCCCTTTTCAATCAGGAAACGGGGATGACCTTTATTGAATACCTAACAGATATCCGAATGGAGAAGGCAAAGGAATATCTAAGATGTTCGGGAAAAAAGATATCTGAGATTGGATTTTTGGTAGGCTACCAAGATTCACATTATTTTAGCTACATATTCAAAAAGACACAGAATTGTACACCGTCAGAGTACAGACTACAGGAAAAAGGGGAAGAGGGATGAACACTGCACAATCAAAACTAATCAAATACCCATTAAGGTTGAAGCTCTTTATGGTAGCAGCTGTTATTATCGTCCCCATGATTATTCTCTCGCTTTACCAGATTTTGGCGCTTCACAACTATAGTACAGCCTATGATCAGATTGTACGAAGGATCACTTTAGCCAATGATTATAACCTCAATTTTAAAGAGGAAATGGATGAAAGTATGTATAAGATTGTGGTTGAGGCAGAAACCTTTGAATCCATCGATGAAAACAGCGATTTAAAAAATCCATACCAACTCATTAGAGCAGCAAGAACCAATTTCACAAACCTGCAGAAGATCACATCAGGCAGGGAAAGTCTTGATTGGATTAAGCGTATTTTGCTTAATCTAGACACCTTAGAGGCTAGAATTAATGAAATAAGTGATAGCCTGAAGCAGACAGGTCACTATGAAATGAATCTTGAAATGCTGGAATCGGACATCTACATTTTAACAGAGCTGTTTCAAGAAGAAATCCAGTATTACATTTATTATGAAACACAAAACTTTGAGGCAATCAGGCAGAATCTTAATGAGCAGGTGACAAGGGTAATCATGACAATGCTCGTGGCATTGTGCTCCATTATTTTAGCCTCTGTGATTGTAAATATTCTTGTAACAGATAGTATTACAAAGCCCATCAAGGGATTATGCGATAAGGCGGCCATGGTGGCAAAGGGAGACTTTACGACCCGAATAAGCTGTGAAAGTCATGATGAACTCTCCATATTATCCGATAGCTTTAACGATATGGCTTTTAAACTCGAACAGCAGGTAAAAAGTATTAAACTCGAGCAGGAAAACTTAAGGTATATGGAATCAAAGCTTCTACAAAGTCAGATTAATCCGCATTTTTTATATAACACATTAGATACCATTATCTGGCTGATAGAAGGAAATAAAAATAAAGAGGCGATTGACATTGTCATGTCCCTTTCTGAATTTTTTAGGATTGTTGTGAGTAAGGGAAGAGACCTTATTACCATTCGTGAAGAGGAAATGCATATAAAAAGTTATCTTGAAATCCAGCAGTTACGCTATAAGGATATTTTAGATTATGAAATCAATATTCCTGAAGAACTATATATCTATCAAATCTTGAAAATGACGCTTCAACCTCTTGTTGAAAATTCTCTATACCATGGCATAAAAATGCTAAGGGCAAGAGGAAAGATCACCGTAACGGGAGAAATAGTGGGTGAGGACATCCATTTCCATGTGATAGATAATGGAATAGGAATGGATGAAGAAAGGTTAAATGCTTTAAGAAAAGAAGTAGAAACGCCTGGTAGTGAGCAAAGTACAGGTTTTGGCCTTGCAAATGTTAATAAACGTATCAAATTAAATTATGGCAATAGGTATGGTCTAGTTATACAAAGCAAAAAAGGGGAAGGCACCCATATCATCATCAAAATTCCGGCAAGACTTGGTTAAAATGAATGAATTGAGGTAGGATATGAAAAAAAATCTTAAAATCATATTAGGTGTTTTTTTAATAGGTATATTAGCCTTTGGGGGCTATAGTCTAAGAACCCTTAAGAACCTTCAAGATAGTGAAGACCAAAGTGCAGAGGCCATGAATTCTGATTTGATTATGGTTGGCTTTTCTCAGCTGGGTTCTGAATCTGATTGGCGTACAGCGAATACGAAATCTATTCAGAGCGCCTTCATTAAGCAAAATGGATTTTCATTGATTTATGCAAATGGAAGACAGAGTCAAGAAAATCAGATTAAGGATATAAGGCGTTTTATTTTTCAAGAGGTAGATTATATCGTTATTGCCCCAGTAACGGAAACAGGATGGGATACTGTACTTGCAGAAGCCAAGGAGGCAGGTATTCCCGTTATTATAGTGGACCGTATGATTGATACGGAGGATGATAGCCTCTATGCTGCCTACGTGGGTACTGATAAATATGCAGAGGGCGTAAAGGCAGGGCGATGGCTGGAAAAATATATGGAACAGCAAAAAATCAAGGATACCATTAATATTGTGGTTCTTGAGGGAACCTTAAATTCAAGTGCTCAAATTGGACGAACAAAGGGCTTTTTGGATATTGCACGTCATCATGAGAACTGGAATATTCTTGCCCAAGAGAGCGGTGATTTTACCAAGGCAAAGGGAAAGGAAGTAATGGCGAAGTATTTAAAGGAATTTAAGGACATAGACTTTTTGGTTTCGCAAAACGATGATATGACCTTTGGTGCCATCGAGGCCATACAAGAAGCAGGACTTACATGTGGCGTAAAGGGTGAGATTAAGATCATTTCATTTGATGCGGTGTCTGAGGCTTTTGATAGGATGGAAGAAGGATTAATTAATGTAGATGTGGAATGTAACCCGCTGCAGGGAGAGATGATTGCAACAATTATAGAACGTATAGAAAAAGGGGAGAAGTTTCCTAAGATATCTTATGTGACGGGAAAGGTGTTTGAAGCGCAAAATGCCGCAGAAGAACGTATTGGACGAAACTACTAGATTTCCAGCTTAAAAAAACAAACCTATTTCGTAAAAATTTTAACCGAAATTAAATTAAAAACAAAATTGAGTAAAAAAAACTACAAAAGCAAGAAGAATGTCTGTATTTATAAAAGTAATAATTTACTATACTTATCTTATACATAAATAGCTCACTAGTTTGGGCTAAAAATGGTAGGAGGAGATATTCATGAAAAAGTTAATTACTTTAGTTTTGGCATTGGCAATGGTATTCTCACTTGCGGCTTGTAGTCAAAATGCAAATCAAGCTGCTTCAAACAACGCAAATGGAAATGCTTCATCAGGCGGAAGTGGAAAAATTACAGTAGGTGTTGTACAAACAAATGCCAATGAGTCAGACTGGCGTACTGCTAATACAAAATCTTTCAACGAGGCTTTTGGAAACGCAGGTTTTGAGCTTAAAATGGTTTTCGGGGAAGGTGACCACGCTAAACAAATTTCTCAGGCACAACAACTTATTCAAGAAGAAGTTGATTACCTTGTAGTGCTAGGACTTCAATCAGCAGGTTGGGAAGATGTAGCAAAGGCTGCTAAAGAAGCTGGAATTCCTTTTATTATGGCAGACCGTAAGCTTGAGCTATCTGAGGATCTTTATACTGCAATGGTATGTTCTGACTTCGAAGCAGAAGGTAATAAGGCTGTTGATTGGCTCAAGAAACAAAATCTTGGTAGCTACGAGATTGTTGTACTTGGTGGTGACACAGGTTCTTCAGCTCAGATTGGACGTTCTAAAGCGATTGAAGATGCTGCTAGTGCAAACGGCTGGAATATTGTATTCAACCAAAACATGAAGGGTTGGGACGAAACCCTTGCAAAACAAGCTGTTACTGAACTTATTGCAAGTGGAACTAAATTCAATGTAGTTTACGCTGAGAATGATAATATGGCTCGTGGTGCTTGTAATGCTATGGATGCTGCTGGTATTACATATGGTAAAAATGGCGATGTAAAGGTGATCGCTTTTGATGCAAATAAATGGGCACTTGAATTAGTACTTCAAGGTAAATTTAACCTTGATGTAGAGTGTAATCCTCTTCATGGTCCTCGTATTGTTAAACTTATTAATCAACTTGAGGCTAACGAATTAGTTGACAAGAATGCTTATGTTGATGAGGAAGTGTTTGACTGCGACACAATTACAGAAGACATCGTTAAGGCACGTGCTTATTAATAAAGTAGTGATGTAAGACTACTTTCAGTTATTTTAATGAAAATTTAGTGATTTAATTAGGAAATAGGATAAGCCATTATTTAATATGCGCGGCGTCAAGTATGTGATATTGTTCGCAGATACTAGCACCGCGCATTTCTTTAATCTATTGTGTCTGAAGGGAGGCCTCGGTATTAATACTATGAAGGATACAGTACTTACAATGAAGGGTATTTATAAAAGTTTTTCCGGTGTTAGCGCCTTACAAGACGTGAGCTTTACTTTACGTGAAGGTGAAATTCACGCGCTTATGGGTGAAAATGGTGCTGGAAAGTCCACCTTAATTAAGGTTTTAACAGGAGTATATACAAAGGATGCTGGTGAAATCTGTATTAAGGGAATGGACAAACCAGTTCATATTAAGTCACCACAGGAGGCTCAAAAGTTAGGGATTAGTACGGTGTATCAAGAAATCACACTGTGTCCTAACTTGACGGTTGCCGAAAATTTATTTATTGGTAGAACCAATGAGGTACTTGTAGATTGGAAGAAGAGAAACAAAAGAGCAGAAAGCATTCTTAGTAGTCTTCAAATACCAGTCAAACCAACCCAGCAGTTATCGAACTGCTCCATTGCGGTTCAACAAATGGTAGCTATTGCCCGTGCCATTGATATGGAATGTAAGGTGTTGATACTTGATGAGCCTACATCATCCCTTGATGAGCAAGAGGTTGCTAGGTTATTCAAAATGATGCGTGAGTTAAAAAGCCGAGGAGTAGGGATTATATTTGTTACCCATTTCCTTGATCAGGTATATGAATTATGTGATAAAATTACAGTTTTACGTAATGGGGAGTTTGTAGGAGAGTATGAGATTAAGGATTTACCAAGGGTAGAGCTTGTTGCCAAAATGATGGGCAAGGAACTTGGTGATTTAGCAGAAATACATAATGAAGCACAGCTTACTACAGATGAGGAGAAAGAGGCCATCATCGAAACAGAGGGACTATCTAGCACCTCTGGAATCAAACCGTTTAATTTCACTGCCCACAAGGGGGAGGTGACGGGCTTTGCAGGACTACTTGGCTCTGGTCGTAGCGAGTGTATGCGTGCTATCTTTGGTGCTGATAAAGTGACAAAAGGTACCTTGAAAATTAAGGGAGAGAATGTCAATATCACTTCTCCCGTAAAGGCCATGAAAAAAGGTGTTGGCTATCTTTCAGAGGATCGTAAGCGTGACGGAATCATTGGCGACTTATCCGTTCGTGATAATATAATACTGGCACTGCAGGTTATGAGGGGCTTTTTCAAACCCTTCACTAAGGCAGAGGCTCAGGCTTTTGCAGATGAATATATTAGCTTATTAGGTATAAAAACTGCTTCCGCAGATACCCCCATCAATTTGCTTTCTGGGGGGAATCAGCAAAAAGTAATTCTTGCCCGTTGGCTGCTTACTCATCCAGATTATCTGATTCTTGATGAGCCCACACGAGGCATTGACATTGGCACAAAGGTAGAAATCCAAAAGCTCGTGTTAAAGCTAGCTAGTGAAGGGATGAGTATTACCTTTATTTCATCTGAAATTGAGGAAATGCTACGTACTTGCTCTAGATTGATTATTATGCGAGATTTGTATGTAGTTGGAGAATTAAAGGGTGAAGATATGACTCAAGATAAAATCATGTACACTATTGCAGGGGGGGTAAGCCAAAATGACAAAAACGAGTAACAAACCTGAGAACAATCGTGAGGCATCGGTTATTAAAAACCTTGCGAGTCACAAATTGTTTATTCCCATCGCCTTTCTTGCATTTCTTTTGTTAATTAATATCTTTATCAATCCAAGCTTTCTAAAAATCTCGTTAGGTAAAGATAGCATGGGCAATCCTGTTTTGATCGGGAACTTAATTAATATACTTAACAACGCCACGGAGCTTGTTATTCTTGCCATTGGAATGACACTTGTTACAGCTTCCTCAAGAGGTCAGGATATCAGTGTAGGGGCTACTATAGCTATAGTCGGCGGTGTAGTAATGCGTATATTGTGTGGCAATGAAACACAGCCCACTGAGCTTCAGGCCCCTATCATCGTGGCGCTTTTACTTGGCTGTCTTGCTGGTATGGCTTGTGGGGCGTTTAATGGTATTCTTGTTTCAAAATTCAATATTCAGCCAATGGTAGCAACACTGATTCTCTTTACTGCAGGGCGTTCAATAGGTTCTGCGGCTATGGGTGGGCTTAAGCCTAAGGCAGCTGCTTCCTTTGGTTATTACGGCAACTTTATTCCGGGATTTCCTATTCCAACACCGATTATCGTTACGATTGTTTTTGTGGCAGTAACAGCGCTAATCCTCAAGAAAACCAACCTTGGCCTGTACACCCAAGCTGTAGGAATCAATGATAAATCTTCAAGGCTGAACGGCCTTAATCCAGAGCTTATTAAGTTCTTAACCTTTGTAATCTTGGGCTTTTGCGTGGGTATTGCTGGTTTTATTCAGTCAAGTAGGGTGCAGACGGTAAACCCATATACAATCGTGCCTAGCATAGAAATGGACGTTATTTTGGCAGTTGCCCTTGGTGGTAATTCCCTTGGTGGTGGAAAATTCAATATGACAGGCTCCATTATTGGTGCCTATACCATTCAGACACTAACCTCCATGTTAACCACCCTGAACGTTAACACCAATGCCGTTCCAGTTTTCAAGGCAGTCATTATCATTGTGCTAGTAGCCATCCAAACACCTAGTGTCAAAAATATCTTCAGCAAAAAAGTCGCTTATTCAACATTGACTCAAGGCGAAGGGAAGGAGTGTAGATAGTATGTTATTCTTGATTAAAACCCGAAGCTCCGATAACATCGAAGTGATTCAGGACCCTTTAAAACGTAAAGAGCCTCTGACAGATACAGTATTTTTATTAACCATTACGATTTCTCTATTTATAGCAATCTATGCTCTTTCCATTATTTTTCTTGGAGATAAAGGCTTTGCTAAGATTCAGATGTTCTTTAACCTTTTTAACGAAAATGCAGCACTGATTGTCATTGCCTGTGGTCTTTCTATTGTTATGATAACAGGTAGTATTGATATTTCGGTAGGTGGCTCCACAGCCCTCATTTGTACATCTTGTATAGTCTGTCTTAACAACTATGGTTTCAACTTCTATACAGCCCTTGGCCTTGCCCTATTGATAGGTCTTACCTTTGGAGCTGTTCAAGGATTTCTTGTTGCCTATCTTGAGATGCAGCCCTTTATCGTTACACTTGCCGGAATGTTCTTGGGCAGAGGGCTAGTTGCCCTGATAGAGGTTAATCAAATACAGGTTGATAACCCTGGCTTTGAGATGTTATCAGGTTCACGAATACAAATCCCCTTTTTAGGTGATATCAATAACAAGGGTATGTTCATTCAATCAAAGCTTGAATATGGTGTAATCGTAGCCATTATCATCGTATTTTTAGTATTCTTCTTGCTCAAGAAGACAAAACTTGGACGAAACTTTTACGCTGTGGGCGGAAACGTACAAAGCGCTTTAATGCTTGGCATTAATGTAAAACGAACAAGGTTCTATGCCCACTTGCTTTGTGGCTTGCTTGCCGGTATCGGCGGCTTTCTTTACCTGTTCCATACACGCTCTGGCTCAGTTCAGCAGGCAACGGGTCTTGAAATGGACGCAATTGCTGCTTCCATCATTGGTGGAACACTGCTCACTGGAGGCGTGGGGAATATCTTTGGTACTTTATTCGGCGTATTAACAAGCGGAATAGTGCTACTTGTGGTTACCGCAATAGGTAGTCAAGACCCCTGGTGGCCACAGATTACGCGTGCAGCCATGCTCTGCTTCTTTATCGTACTTCAGAGTGTTATTTGCTCTAGAAAGAAGAGTTAGCACAATTAAATAGCCATTCACCCCCTTTATATAATTTAAAAAAGGAAAGAAAATTATCCCCCACAGATAAATTTCTTTCCTTTTTTGATTTGTGTCTATATATGTGTGCTAATATTTATAGTAAGAACCATAAAAAGGCTGAAAAGGTATGAATGTTATTGTACAATTATAGATATTATTAAAATCTTGACGAGAGAAATGTTTTTGCCAGTAAGTTCTTGTTGGTAAAATATAATTTAAATCTTTGCACATTTTTTGGGGGATAAAGTTGTTGTAAATAGGGGAGTTGATGGTGTTTATGAAGTTAAAATGTGTAGCAATCATATTGATAGTACTAATTGGAGGAGTGGGTGGATACGGCAGCTATTTGAATCAAAGCAATCTCGTAATGGAGGATGAGGCTAAGTCTAATATAAGTAATTACAAACAAGACTTGCAGTGGAGAGTTGAATCTGTATTGGACTTAGATAACGTTGTTAAAAGTTATTTGTACCTTTATAGTGAAGCAAATCCACAAGTAGAGGTGGAACTAGAATATATTATAGGAGATGTATCGAGCCTTGAGGCATATCCCCAGAGGTATCCACAAGATGGTATGATACCTATTAGTAGTTGGTATGGTGGTGCAGGAGTAGAGGTTGTGTTAAGAGAAATCGATTCTAATACCATTGCTGTAATGGCTAAAGGGATTGGGGATGGCATATCCTACAGTAGCGATTGGGCGGAATACGAAAAATGGTATGAGATAAAAATCAAGTATAACTCAGCTGGGGCAATAGAAGCATTAGAATTAATACATCTGTAGTGACGTTGTAACGTTTTTTTATAATGAAATGTGGAACAAATTATTTTTACTTGCGTCTAACTCTATATAGCAACATGAAAACTAAGGAGGATTGATTTTATGAGAATAAAAAAATGGCTAAGTGTGGGTATAATAGGGGTGTCAGGTATGAGTTTAATGGTTCCTGCATTTACACAGGTAAATGAACCAGCGGTTTCAATAGAAAATAAAAAAATGGGTCCTAGTAGCACTAAAGCAAACCACTGGGCAAATCATTATATTGACCAGTTATCAAAAAACTATGATGTAACGCCAATATTTAAGAATAAAGGACTTAATGATGCCATCAAAGCGGAGGATTTGCAAAGTCTTGTTAGGGTAGTAATAGATGAAACCTATGAGGTAAGTTCAGATGTGACCACTAGAGAAGTAGCAGTTTATGAACTGACCCAATTATGGGCAAAGAAGACCAATCAAGAACTAGAAACGCTACCAGTAATTAGAATGCTCATCTATTCAGATACAGAGCAAATCGATTCAAAGTATAACCATGGAATCATAGTGGCATATATGAAAAAAATAGCAAAGGGCAACGCAGAAGGCATATTTGCTCCAAAGGCAAAGCTGACATATGGGCAGCTAGCTGCCTTAGTCTATAATACTGATCAAGCCATCAAAGAGGAGTTAAGGGTTAGCGAAGAGCCTGTTATGAAGGAGGGCTTTGAAACAAGAGGGGACTATAAGCTAGAAGAGGATAAGGTAGTCTTTGATTTTGAGCTAGTGAGTCATTATGAGCAGGCAAAAGAAGTGAACTTCTCTTCTGGACAACAGTTTGAAATTAGCGTGACTAATGAAGCAGGAGAAGAGGTTTATAGGTACTCAGATGATAAATTTTTTACTGAGGCGCTTATTTCAAAGGTAATTCAGCAAGGTGAAACCATCAAATGGCAAGATGAATGGCAGATGACCAATAAAAAAGGCGAAAAATTAACGAGCGGTAAATATAAGGCACAAATTAAGATCCTGCTTCTACAAGAAGACGGGAAAGAAGCAATTGAAGAAAATCAGTTAACAACAGATATAGATTTCCAGCTGTAAAAGTATACGAAAATACATCAAAACGGGTGGATACTCAATTGACTCTATTAATCCCAATGCTTATAATAAGCACAATGATGAGAAAAAAGGATTGGGGTTGATATGATGGCAAAAACTTATACGCAAGATATGACAAAAGGAAATCCTATGGTTCTGTTATTAAAATTTACGTGGCCAATGCTGATAGGTAATTTGTTTCAGCAATTATATAGTATGGTAGACACAATGGTTGTGGGACAATTTGTGGGTTCAAATGAGTTAGGCGCAGTGGGGTCTACGGGATCCATTTCCTTCTTGATTTTTTCCTTAAGCTTTGGGTTAGCAAATGGAATAGGGATTATTATTTCCCAGTTCTTTGGGGCAAATGAGCAGGATAAAGTTAAAAAAGCAATTGCCACCTCATTTTATGTAATGGGGATTAGCGCCATTCTTACAACGATTGTTGGGGTTTTGGCAGCAAGGCCTGTTATGGAGCTATTACTTTACAAGTCCCCTGAGCTTGTAGAGGATGCTGTTTTATATTTGCAGATAACATGCCTAGGAGCTCTAGCAATCGCTCTTTATAATGGGGTTGCTTTTATTTTAAGAGGGCTAGGAGATTCTAAGACACCTTTAATTTTTTTGATAGCAGCTTGTTTTATGAATATTATTTTGGATCTTTTGTTTGTTATTGTTTTTGACATGGAAGTATTAGGGGTGGCACTGGCAACAGTGATTTCACAGGTGAGCGCAGCAGTAGGCTGTATCGCCTTTGCGTGGATTAAGGTGCCTGTATTTAGGATGCCCATTAAGGAATATGTGCCCGACAAGGGGATCTTTGTCCAAAGTATAAAGGTAGGTGTACCTGTTTCGCTACAAAGCTCTATGATTGCCATATCCTGTGTAGCATTACAAGGCGTCGTAAATGGTTTTGGTGCCACTATTATATCAGCCTTTACGGTGGTAAGCCGATTTGAACAGCTTGTTCAGCAGCCCTTTAATTCACTAGCTTCTGCTGTGTCCACTTATACAGGACAAAATATTGGCGCAGGCAATATCAAACGTGTTAAAGAAGGTTTTTGGGCAGCCACCACGCTAACTATAGCTTTTAGCCTATGTATGCTTCCTGTAGCTTGGTTTGGCGCGGATGTTATTATGCGCTTTTTCGTAAGCAAACCTGAGGTTATTCAGGAGGGAGCAAGAGGAATTAGAATCACTTGTTTCTTCTATTCCATCCTAGGGATGATTTATGTGGCTAGAAGCTTGTTAAATGGTTCAGGTGATGTTAAGTTTGCCATGTACTCAGGTTTTATCGAGATAGTCGGCAGGGTTGGTTTTGCATATCTTTTAGCATTGATTCCTGGCTTTGGGGTGCTGTGCATATGGTTTACATCAGGCTTAACCTGGTCACTTGCAGGTGCCTTCAGCTGTATTCGCTACGCATTAGGAGGCTGGAAAGAGAAGAGTATTGTAAAAAGGCCACAAGAAGCTGTTATAGCACCGGAAAGTTAGAGAATCCATCATGGGATATGATGCATAATTATGAGTAGACTAGTAAGTATACCAATCTGTAGACAAAAGCTATTCTTTCAATTCTCAGCAAATCAATAAATTAATTAATAAGCAAGTCATTAACGAATCAATTAAATTGCTAATAAATATTCTAACAAGTTAATTAAGTAAGGGGCTGTCCTACAAGAAATTTACATACAATATATCATTGCATTCATCTTAGATGAAAACAATATCTTGTAGTATTTATTCTTGATGCAATAGCCCCTTTTTTACTCAGGGGTATGGGGGAACTATTTTTATCTTATGTTAATACATTATTCTGGTAATCTTTCATCTCCAATTGCATAGATATTGTTTTAATTATGTGGGTTATACAATCATATATACTACTTTCAGCATGTTTTTCTGAAGAGATAGCCCTTGCTAGAGCAAGCCTCTGCCTTTTTGATAGAAGATAATGATTCCCTACAAATACGGAGGCACCCTTTAGGTTGTACCCTTGATTTAATAAGTAAAATAAATCCCCTCCGGCCTTATATAGTTTTTTAGCTGTTTCAGTACTAAACTTATTTTCATCACTAGACAAATAGCCTCTTTTAACGATTTTATACCCTTTGCTAAAACAATAAAAGGTATTTTATGCTTATGTTTACTTTGTGAAAATAAGGAATAAGATAGGAGTAAGCTTGAAAATAAAGAAAAAGTTTTGTATGATGCTATAATAAGCAAAGATTTAAAATAGAAAGGTGAGACAATATGTTAGCCATTGAGGATTATATAAACTTTTGGCAAGAATATGAGGGGGATTTGAATATAGAAGCAAAAAGCTTGTGCTTTGCTTTTAAGGATAATGAGCTTTTAGTAAAGAAAGGCAAGGAGGATGAGACCTCTATCAAGGTGCCTACTAAAGAGGACCTTAAGGGTATTGAGATAAACGAAGAAGACAGTTTTCACTTGGGGCGTTTAAGGGGAACAAGCTGTTTCTTGGTAAAAGGCCTAGAAGAGGTGGTTTTGCCTGATGATTTGATGTGGCAGACCCTTAGAGATGAATGTTGGCTAGAGGATAAGGACTTATTCTTTGTAGCAATCAAAGCACAGCAGCTTTTAGGTTGGGATAGTAATACTCAATACTGCGGCAAATGCGGCACAAAAAATTCAAGAGATAAAAATGAGCGGGCAAAGAGATGCCCAAGTTGTGGGCGCATTGAATACCCTAGAATTTCACCAGCCATTATTGTGGCAATCAAAAAGGGCAATGAGGTCTTATTAGCTAGCAATAAAAAATTTAAAGAAGGTCTTTATGGGGTTATTGCAGGCTTTGTTGAGCAAGGTGAGACCCTTGAACAAGCAGTTAGAAGAGAAGTGTATGAAGAGGTGGGTATTAGAGTAAAGAATATCAAATATTTTCAAAGTAACCCTTGGATTAATTCTGACTCTTTGATGATCGGCTTTACCGCGGAATATGAAAGTGGTGAAATACGCGTAGATGGTAAGGAGATTATAGATGCAGGCTGGTATAGTAAAGACCACTTACCACCACGCATCCCACTTAAGATTTCCACAGCTAGAGCCCTTATTGACTATGTGTTAGAGATGGAATAATTTTCTTTGTTTCGTTTCATGAAAAAAAGCGATATGAGATAACCCACTAACCAACCAATAGGAATGGAAATCCAAATAGCGTGATAACCAAAAAGATGGGCTAGTAAGTAGGAGGCACCCACACGAACAAACAAATCCGACAGTGTCGCCGAAGTAAAACCAATCATATTGGAGTGGCCACGAAGAACGCCATTATTAATCAGTAATAGCGCACACACAAAGTAACCGCCCACTACAATGTGCATATACTGGCTGCCTATGTTTATCATTTCTTTTATAAGAGAGGGCGCTGTTTCGTTATTGATGAAGCAGCTAATAAGATAAGGACTAAATAGCAATATGATCCCAAAGGCTATAGCGCAGTAAACAGCCATCGTCAAGGTGGCAGCGCGATAGCCTTTTTTGATGCGCAAAGGTTTGCTAGCGCCAACATTTTGAGCGGTAAAATTAGACATGGCATTTCCCATACTAATAATGACAATTTTAAAGAAAGAATCTATTTTGATGGCAGCTGAGTAGCCAGCGATGACACTGGTGCCATAGGAATTAACTAGAGATTGAATCAAAAGCTGCCCAATGGAAACAATAGATTGCTGCAAAATACTTGGGATAGCAATATACCCAATGCTCTTTAGAATTGAAAAGCTAAAGTAGGGACAGGTCTCACCTATCTTTAGTTGTCTCGTACGTTTGATTAAAAAAGCAAGGGCCAGTATAGAAGAAAGACCTTGCGCAATAAAGGTAGCCCATGCCACACCCGCAACGCCCATATGAAAATATTTTACAAAAATATAGTCTAAGGCAATGTTAAACAGTGATGAAAAGATTAGGAAATATAAAGGTGTTTTTGAGTCGCCTAGGCCATTAAAAATAGCATTAGTAATGTTGTAGACAAATAGGAAAAGTAGCCCCCATATATAGATGCGAAGATACAGCGCACCCTGTGCAAAGATTTCTTCAGGGGTATTCATAAGACGCATTAACGGATTACAGATTAAAGTGCCGATTATAGTAAATAGTATACTCAAAACAACGGTCGAAATAATGGCTGTTGATATGGTTGTTTTAAGTGCCTTATAATCCTTTGCACCAAAGTATTTTGAAATAATCACACTACATCCTACGCCACTTCCAGTTGCAATCGCAATAAAAAGCATGGTGATGGGGTAAGAAGCCCCAATTGCAGCTAAGGCAGAGGTGCCTGAAAATTTACCAGCAATCAAACTATCTGCAATATTATAAAATTGTTGAAACATACCACTTAGCATCATTGGAAAAGCAAAGCTAAAAAGTACTTTAGAGGGAACACCCTTTGTCATATCTTTCATGTAAGTTATCTCCTTGTTGCATTTGTTTTTGATCTATAGAGAAGTAATTTATTTGTTTGGCATAAGTGAAGGAAGTTGGCCAATGAAATAAAGGGAACCAAAGGCAACGATAATGGCTTCTTCTTCATGCTTATGGGCAGCACGAAAGGCAAGTTGAACACCCTCCTCTATACTGGAGGAAGTTTTTATTCGTGGGCAGTAAGGTGTTATCAGCTTACTTAACGCTTCTACTGGCATATCCCTAGGACTAGGGGGAAGCGTCAGAATAACCTCATAGGCAAGAGGCATGGTGATTTCCAGTATTTGTGTATAGTCTTTATCCCTTAAGCAGCCAAATAAGTAAATAATTTTTTTGTTAGGAAAGTACTCTATGAGCGCCTTCCTTAAGGCTTCTGCCGCCTCAACATTATGAGCCCCATCAATTAAGCATAAAGGATGGCGACAAATGATTTCAAGACGCCCTTGCCAAGTGGCATTTTTAAGACCATCATAGAGGGCGGCATCTGAAATAGTGAGACCTTTGCCTCGAAGCACATCAATCACATCTATGGCCAAAGCAGCATTATAAAGCTGATGCGCCCCTAAAAGCTGAATGTTAAGTGAGGCATAATCCTTATAGTTAAAGACCTGTCCCTCAAAGGAATGACCAATAGGCACAAGTTTTGAAAAATCACACCATACAAGTGGAGCAACCTGCTCTTTACTGACTTTCAAAAAAATCTCATTTACACTAGGCGTATGAGGCATACTTACAACGGGGGCGTTAGGTTTGATAATCCCCGCCTTTTCATAGGCAATTTCCTCAAGGGTAGTTCCTAGTCTAGGGATGTGGTCATGGGAAATAGTGGTTATAACACTGCAAAGGGAATTGTGGATCACATTTGTAGCGTCATGCTTTCCGCCAAGCCCTGTTTCTAGGACAACAATATCACATTTACTTTCATAAAAATACAGGAAGGCAATGGCAGTTAGCACTTCAAAGTAGGTGGGTAAGCAAAAGCCTTCTTGTTGCATCTGCTCTAAGGTGAGTTTAATCAGCGTTATATAGCGTTCAAAATCAGCTTTTGAGATAAGCACACCATTAAGGCGGATGCGCTCTCTTACTGTATAAAGATCAGGGGAAGTATATAATCCAACTCGGTAATTTGCCTCGGATAATATAGAGGCAATAAAGCTGGCAGTAGAACCCTTTCCGTTGGTACCTGCTAGGTGGATACATTTACATTTCTGCTGGGGTGAGCCTAAGCGTTTAAGAAGATCCGTGTAGGCTTCAAAATGCGCCGAGCCTGTATTTTGACTAAGCAGGAAAAGAAAATCATTAGTGGAGAAGTCAAGCAAATTGTTCACGCCCTTCTATCTATCATAGCCTATATTATAGAACGATAAGTAGTAGTGTAAAAGGAAAAGATAAAAAAAGATAGAAAAAAGCCTTTATAAATCAAAAATGTATAAAAAGTTCTATGAATGATAGAAAACACTAACCCTAAAAACTAAAAAAGTAATCATAGCTAGCATGAAAATATAAACGATAGTGGAAATACATAATCATCCTATAGAGGATAAGAAAGACAAATTGGAAAATATATGATTGTTTGAAAAATACTATGTGGTAAAATAACATTAAGTGAGGGGGAGAAGAAATGAGTGGAGTATTACAACGTGTGCTTGATAATATACAGTCAGTTATTATTGGAGAAAGAGAAAATTTAGAGTATTTATTAGTAGCCCTTTTATGTGAGGGCCATGTTTTACTGGAAGGACTTCCTGGTGTGGGGAAAACGAAACTCGCCTTAGCCCTAAGTAAAAGCGTAGCAGGAGCATTTAAACGAGTGCAATTTACGCCTGACATACTGCCTTCAGATATTACAGGCTATTATTTATATAATCGTGTTACAGGAACCATGGACTACAAAGAGGGGGCAGCCCTATGCAACTTCCTCTTAGCAGATGAGATTAACCGAGCGTCACCTAGGGTTCAATCTAGTTTACTAGAAGCAATGGAGGAAAAACAGGTAACAATAGAGGCAGAGACCATCCATTTGCCTTCTCCTTTTATGGTGATTGCTACACAAAATGCCATTGAGCATGAAGGAACGTATTCTTTACCTGAAGCACAATTGGATCGTTTTTTTATGAAGCTTTATATCACCTATCCAAATCGCAAAGAGTGGCGAGAAATCATTGACCGCTATGAGGCGAGAGATCCCATGGATAGCTTGGTAGCTGCCGCGTCAACTGCGGACCTTGTGGAACTTAGGCAAAAGGCAAAAGAGGTCATGGTAAGCAATAAATTAAAGGAGTATGTGCTTGATGTTATAGAGGCACTTAGCCAGCATGAATCGGTTAAAATTAGTGTCAACCCAAGGGGAAGCCTTGCTCTTATTAAAGGGGCTAAAGCTTGGGCGCTTCTTAATGGACGTGATTATGTACTGCCTGATGACGTGCATCGGGTGATTATGCCCATTATCGGACATCGCGTCAAACTAAAATCTGGCTATGAGGCCGACGTAGAACAGACCCGAAGAATTATTGTAGAGTCTATTAGAAAGGTTCAAACAGTGGTATAGGCATGAAGAAAAGGAAAAATAAAGTGTGTGTTAATTCCCTGTTTATCCTAGGCCTACTTTTCCTAATCCTGGCGCTCTATCTCAGAACGGACCCTACTTATATGAAGGTGCTATATGCCTTTTTGATTGCTGTCTTTATTGCTTATCTTCATGTATATTTACTAAGTGGTCAGATTGAGGTAGGCATAATAGGCGAGGAGGCTGTTCAAATCAGTAAGGGGGAAAGCGTTGAGCTTACGCTAGTAATCAAAAACAACTGCTTTTTGCAATCTCCCTATATCCATATTTTTTTAAAACCTACTTATCACGTGGTGAGTAAGCAATATCAATCGCTTTGTATCACCTTACCACCCTTCTCAAAGAAGGAAATTAAGATTGCTTATGAAGGCAAATACAGTGGTAAGGATATTCTTGAAATAGAAGAGGTGATTCTTCAGGATTTCTTTCAGCTGGCTAAAAAAAGGCATACCTCTTTTGGAAAAAAGGAAGTGGCTGTTTTACCCCAAATCATAGAGCTTACTAAGGTAAACTATTTATTTAGTGCCTTATCAATAGATACCGATTCTACAATGTCCCTTCCAAAGCCTTCTAAAACGGCGGAACTGAGTTATGAGTTAAAGCCCTACAAAGAGGGGGACTCCTTAAAACTACTGCACTGGAAAATAGCGGCTAGACGGGATATTTACATGGTCAGACAAAGGGAAGAGCAAGTTAGTGTTAAAGAGGAATATCTCATGGTATTAGACCCGATATGCGCTGAAAAAAATGAAGAGATGGCAGCTAGGCTAATTGATAAGACATTAGTTATGTGTATTTCTTTGGTGGCGTTCTTTCTAGAAAGGGATATAGAAGTAACGCTGGTATATGATAAGGAAGGGCATTGGCAGTACATTACCTTAACCCATAACGCTCATTTGGGGCAACTGGCAAGTATCTTAGCCCAGTATGGTATCACCACTGACGCTAATTTAGAGGAAAGATTGCCCTATAACTATTTAAGAGGGATTCATAAAAAGGAAGCTAGTAAGCTGGTTGTAACACCAGCAGTAAATAGGAGTTTATTAAATCACCTTGATGGAGAAAAAAATATGAATGTACTAGCCATGTTAAGAACGGTTTATCTTGGAGAATGTTTTGGCTATGGATGGTATGTGACGGATGAATTTGAGGTGGTTAGAAATGTGTGATAAACAAATCTATGATCTGCAAGTTAAACGTATAAAAAATGAAGTCATAGAAGTGTTTTTAGCAAGTCTTATTCTTTCAGCAATTCTTATTGTGTTTAATGAATATAAGGTGATAGACACCATATTGACGGTGCTCTTTGTCAACTTTACTTTATTTGCAGCCTATTGGTATACAAGGTTTACTAATAGACCTGTTTTGTTTGTAATGCTACTTATTTTTTATGTTGGTCTGGGATTGTATATTAGACGCTATATAGGCAATATACCCCCTATCAAAGCACCCATTGGCGTGATTCTTCAAATGCAGACCAGTACCATTCTTATGACAGGCTGCCTTTGTGTTATAGGTTTAAAAATAAAAGAACTATCGGGTATCCTTAAGAAAAGAGTGGATTTATGGATTCCGCCGTTGTGGAGTTTGTTTTTGGTGATTTTTATGATTCTAGAGTTTGATAGCGGTAGTAATCCAGGTTTAAAAAGAATCAGCATTTTAGTGCTGATTGTGAGCTTGGTGCTTGCAAGCTTCTATAAAAATGATAAACCTATATCTAACGAGGTGTATTATGATGTCACCTTAAAAGGATATCTTTCCTATATGAGTTTCATCATACTGGTGATCGTCTTGGGCCTCATAACCATTCCTAAGATGGATTACCTCCCTGGAGCAAGGTATTTGCAGCAGCGAAGTAGGGTGCTTATTGGAGATTTACCAAGCAAAGTGGCACTTAATAGAAATCCGCCTATGTCCAATGAAATTTTATTTGAGGTAACCAGTGAGGAGCCCCTCTATTTAAGAGAAATGGCATATAGCTATTATGATAGGGGAAGCTGGCAGATTGATACAAAAAATCAAGATTTTCATGAGATGAATCAAGAAACCTTTCGCCAGCAAATTGAGCTTCCTAAAAGTCAGATGGAGGGTGAAAATCATACCTATTTAGAAGATAAACAAGCGTATATTTACGAACTAAAGGACTATGGCCATTTTTTAACGGTTAATGGTGTAAGTCATATTCAAACCAATGATGATCATAATATCATTTATTATGGGAATCTGAACAACATTTGTTTTAGTGAGAAAGTCTCTACAGGTCAAGTGGGGTACACCCTTTATTACAAAAAAACAAATGGTACCTTTATGGAGCGCTTTGCAATAAATGAAGCGCGATATCCTGAATTGGAGGTGACCTACACTCAGGTGCCAGCTAATTTATATCAAAAGCTACATGGCTTAGCAAGTAAGCTTTCCTATCAAGCAAGTACCCCTTTATTAAAGGCCAACGCAATCGAGGCCTACTTAAGGGATAGTGGTAAGTTTAGCTATAAAATAGGAGCTAGTCAAAAAATGGCCACGGCAGATCCTATTGATGATTTCCTGTTCGGTAATAGAGAAGGCATCTGTCAGGATTTTGCTAGTAGCATGGTGCTTTTGTGTAGGAGTATTGGCTTACCTAGTAGGTACGTTGTGGGATATTATTCAGAGGAGGAAGAAATGCCAGGTAAGTATATTGTTAGGGCAAAACATGCTCACGCCTTTGTAGAGATATATATTTCGGGTTGTGGTTGGATGCAATTTGACCCAACACCACAAAGTGTTGCTAGTGATATAGCTTATCAGGATGAAGATACGGTCATAACATTTAATGGTATGGGGTTCGAAACCACTCAATTTATCACATTGTGTAAGGAAATTCTTGGGGCAATCCTTCTGCTTTTTATAATCATTTTAGGGGTGAGGGGCATGAGCTATCTCTATTGGAGAAAAAGGCTCTTTTCAATGCCTAATAGCAAGGCAATTGATGAGTTAGTGGAAAAGACCCTTAGTTTATTAGAAGCAAAGGAACATCCTATCCTAGAAGGAGAAACCTTGTTGCAATTTTCTATTAGGCTTGAGAAGTTAGGAATAGATATTAGCCCTATCACAAGAAGCTTTGATAACTATTGGTATGGCAACAAAAAGATAGAAAGGTCTCAAGTAGAAATAGCCTTTCAGTGTTATAAGAAGCTGAAGAAAGCAAAGACATGGATTAATGAAAGCAAAAACAATTGAGCAGAGTTAATCAATCTCTGCTCAATTGTTTTTATATAGTTTACTTTTATTATATATGTAAGTTTATTTTACACAGTTGATGATAAATGCGTTGCCATGCTTTAGTGAAAGGACTTTTACCTCTTTAAATCCAATTTCTTTCGCAAGCGTTTCAATTTCCTCCGGATTAAAAAACTTAAAGATTTCTTTAGAATAAGAGGCTGCCTGCATATAATCTTTTGAGTAAATCACATTTGAAAATACGCCACCTGTTTTCAGGGTTCTAAATATCTCATTTAGGCCCTTTTTTGTGTCCCTCCAAAAATAGATTGTATTCATAGTAACGATGGCGTCAAAGCATTCATCATCAAAATGTAAATGACAGCAATCTCCAATTTCTAGTTGTATGTTGTTTTGGGCAACCCCTTTTTTATTTCTTCGAGAGGCGACTTTTTTGATATCCTCCGAAATATCTATGCCTGATATCTTACAGGCAAATTTTTGGTAGAGTAATTTGATTAAATGTCCATTTCCGTAGCCGATTTCTAGGACGTGGCTGTCTTTGTTTAGTGTTAAGGAGTCTCTTACACCAAGATAGAGCTGCTTATTAGCAATATTCATAAGATAGCAGCATATATTTCCGATAATGCCTCTGGGATGACTCAGTTGTGAGTCCATATAATCTGATATTTTCATGATTTACCTCCTAATCATGTTAAAGGATAGAGTATTTTACTTTGCTATTATAGACAAACATGAACTTTCTTACAATAAAAATCATACATCAACTGATGTGATATTACAAATATCAGCCAAATATCAACAAAGCAAGAAGGGAGTGTCGCGAAACTATTAAATAGTTTCGGGGCACTCTTTTACTATGTATATAACTGGAAATTTATAGCTATATTTAGAAATTTATCTTGTTTTTAGCGTGCCTTAATAAGCCTATGATTATT
>JAEXBC010000456.1 GCA_023457875.1 Bacillota bacterium
TTCACAAAAGCGCTGGGGTGTAATGGCGTCCATGTCGGACTTGGCAGTCTGTAAATACTCTTTGATTTCTTCTATGCGCCCCTCTGAAGCTAAGCCCTGTAAAAGGGCAAAATGGTGGCGCATATCATGCCGATAGGTCATGGCACTATGCTGCATCTGACGCATAGAAGCAAATGCTGCCTGTGCCTGCTTAAACTGGGTATCCAGCATATCCCGCTCTCTTTGGATAATGGCTTGCTTTTGCGTTTCATCATAATACAGGAGGGCAAATATAAAATAGACTGCTGATGTAACAAAGGGCATGAACTGTACAACCACCCGTGCTCCGCTATACATAAAATCAGTATACACAAAGAAGCCATAGTCAAAAACATAGTAAAGCGCTGGCATAATACCAAACAGCAGGCAAGATTTAACAGAACGTTCCATGAGGTGTCTGACAGATTTCACCGCATATTTTTGTAGGAAGTAACTTATTAGCAACACAGCTATGATATAACCAACATGATCCATTGACGCACTGTCAAAAACTTCACCTAAAACAGTACCCATCCAACGCGGAGGTTGGCAGCACAAAAATGAGGCAAACATACTTGTAAATGAAATAAGCCACGAACGCTTTAAGTACACCGCAATAAAGATAGCAACTGGCAAATGGGAAAATAGTGGATATAGTTTCTTCGTCATATCCATACCCCAAAACATCAAGCTGGCAATTTGCATCATAAATAAAAAGATGCTAAAACACCCTATCATCAGATAATTTTTCCGTGTACGTGCCATTCCAGCGAAGCTGACCGCAACTACTGCCCCAAATAACAGGGCAATAAAATAGCGAGAGAACTCAATCACTGTTTCTATCATTTGTTTATTCTCCCTTCATTTGATAATCCAGATATTTCTGCTTTATCTCTCGCACCTTACCCTGTGCAATGGGGATAGATGAAAGGGTCTGTAAAGTCACCTTATGGTTCTCAATAGTTTCCACATACTGCATATTCACAAGGTAGCAGCGATGGGGTTTGATAAAACACCCATATTCGAGAAGTTGATTACATACAACAGAAAAGGACTCTATACATTCAATGACCTTGCCTGAGCGTAGGTGATACAACACATTTCTGCCAATGACTTCAGCAAAGGTTAAATTGGAAATCAGGATTCTTTGAATCCCCTCACTACTCTTTACGATAATCGCGTCCTCCTCCTTTTCTGCTTCTATCTGTCCCAATAGTTCATCAAGGGTGATGAACATTTTTTCTTTTGATATTGGCTTTAATACATAGTTAACGGCTTTTACCGAATAGCTTTCTAAAGCAAACTCAGGAGATGAGGTAAAGAACAAAATAGGTGCAATTTTATCAAAAGAGCGTATTTCCTTTGCAACATCAATACCCGTAAAGCCTGGCATAATAATGTCTAGGCAATATATATCGAACCGCTTTCCTTTTTCCAATGTTGAAATGAGCTCAAAACCGTTTAAAAAGGTAGCGTATTCACAGTTAAGATTTTTTGATACCCTGTATAGATCTATCAGCTGTACCATATTGGATAGTTCATCAATATTATCATCACAGATTGCAATCTGTAGCATAAGCATTCCTCCACTCCTCTATCAATCTACTACTCCAAGATTAGTTTACCATAAAAACAAAATATTGGCACCATGATTCATGTCGAAAAAAAGATGTTTCATGCAACAAACCTCTTTTTTCGCATAATTTTTAGTAGATTAAAGCTAAGGGAAGGTCCCTTTACACTAACACCATAAATGGAGGAATGACTATGAAAAAATTAACGGGACTCATGATGGCACTTGCAATGACACTAAGCCTTGCCGCTTGCCAAGAGGTAGATACAAAGAAAGTGGCAGAAGTAATTGCAAGTCCTTCTGCCAGTAGTATAGAAACAGCCGATTGGCCTTATGAGGATGTGACACCTGATCAGATTCAGGCAATTTCTGACGTACTCACGCAGCTAGAGCCTTTGTACAATGAAGCAGCTACAAAGGCCATGGAAAATGGCTGGGAAGCAGATGAAACCACAGTACAGGAGCTAAATACTGTTTATGTGTTGATTGATGCAGCAACCCATGGTGTAGAAGATCCAAGCGAATATGAAGGCACAGAGGATATGGCTACCGTTGTGGAACAATATCAAGTGATTTTGGGAGCAATGCCTGACTTAATTGAAAAGGTCAGTGAACCTTACAAAAAATAATCGGAGGAAATGACTATGCTACCACTTCTCATTATGATTATCTTAGTTACTGTCCCTATTGTTCTATGGACAATCTTTATGCAGCGCAAGCTGGTCGTACTTGATGAGCATATCAACAATGCCATGACTCAGATTGGTGTGCAGCTCTCAAGCCGCTTTGACGCCCTCTTAGCTCTTTTGAATTTGATAAAGGACTATTCTAGGCATGAAAGTGAAATGCTGATTGAAATGATAAACTCAACAAGAAATCTGATTACGGCAAAATCCACTCTAGAGGATGTCTTGCACCAAGAAGAGATTATTTCCAAAGCCTTGGGTGAGATTACCATGGTAACCAAGCAATACCCCGAATTAAAAACGAACCAAACGTATATTAAGACCATGGATGCATTGCAAACCTTTGAGAACATGGTGCGCACTAGTCTTATGATATACAACAACAGTGTCACCAAGCTAAACCGTGAAATCCGAATGTTCCCAGTCTGTATGATTGCCGTGATATTAGGCTTTAGGCAAAGAGACTATCTAGATAAGCACACAGCTGGTGAAGCTAGGTCAAGTATGAGATAAAAAAGGCATCGAAAACAGCTATATTCCCATATAAAGAATTTGATGCCAGCATGGGGCAAACTTAAATAAGAGGAAGGAGAATGAATCCTATGAAAAAACAAGAGAAATCGCCACAAAGAAACAAACTAATATCCTTCGGAGGACGATTTATGAGTATGCTGCTTGTGCTAGGTGTGATGTTTACTATGGCATCTACAACAGCTTTTGCAGCTGAGGACTGTCCAATGCCAAGTCCCGATGGGACTACCAGAGCTTGGGGTATGACGAAAACTTATGCCAAAGGTGAAGCGTTTCGTAGCAGTGAAGTAAGTCTTGAGTATCATCTTAACAAGAAAGTTAACAGCTACAAAGGGACTTTAGAGTTTTGGGCAAACGGCGTGCCCATTAAGGATGGCTACAAGTTTACGGAGGTAGGTCAAAAAGTTATTACCGTAAGGGGTGGCAAATGGACAGCTACCTACGAGCTTCAGGTTATCCCTGTTCTAAAGGATAAGTGGGAGCGTATAGAGAAATGCTTTATCCTTAAGGCACCTGCCCAAACAACATATCGTCAAGGGATAGAGCGTTTTGATCCAAAGGATATTGTGGTAAGATGCCAGTTTAAAAATGGAACTATACAAGATTTGGGCTATGAGGACCTAGAATTCTATGCTGGAAAACGAGGTATGACAAATTATAAATCTGGTAAGGCCATCAAACTTGGCTATCGTTTTACAGAGGTGGGAGAAAAAGATTTGATCATCAGGGTAGCCAATAAGGAGATGAGAATACCTTTTACTGTTACCCCATTTTCCACAAAAGCAATTTCTAAGATGGAGATGCTAAAAGAGCCTACCAATTACAGCTATAAGGTAGGTGAAGGATTCCGCACCAGCGACTATGCAGTTCGTTGTTTTTATGCAGATGGCACGACAGAAGATTTTAATGGCGATGTCCTAAATTTTACTGCAAATGGGGTTCAGCTCTATGAGGGATACAAGTTTGTTGCTGCTGGCAAGAAGAATTTGGTGATAAGTGCTGGGGATTATAGTATCCAATATACACTAAACGTAAGCAAATAGTATTTTACAAAGGAGGGAGAAATTATATGAAAAACGATTACTCAGTATGCTTCTTGCACTATGTATGCTGTTTACGTTCATGCCAGTCTCGGTAATGCCCCAAGAAACGCCTACGAGCATTGACAAAAAGGAAGAAATCATAGCATTTAAGGTGATTGAAGAAGCAGAAAAAATGGTTCCTATTGACACATCCGTTAGTGATTTAGAACTCCCTGAAAGTTTGAGTGCTACGGTTCGGACAGCTTTACTAAATACTGAACTTGAAGTCCAAGGTATAGGAGATTTGTCAGATGTAACCACCAGCTCAGCTATAGACATGGAGATTACTAGAGACATTCCTGTAACATGGGTCTCTGAGCCAGAATATGATAGAAGCACTGAGGGTGAGTATGTATTTAAGCCGGTGATAGAAGGCTACATTATTAGTGCCGAATTGCCAGAGGTCAAAGTGAAGGTGGGTGCAGCGGCAAAGAGTATGCTGCTCATGGCCCCATCCAGTATTACAGTTAATAGTGCAGCAGAATGGCAGCAGGCTATTATAGATGTGGAAGATAGAGGCACTATCGTGCTAGGGGAGTACATGAACCCGAAGACACCCATCATGATCAACGACGACAGCAACAAAGACATAACCATTGACCTAAACGGAAAGTGGATATTTCCTTATGTGGAAGGACCTTTCATTCAGCACATGACAGAAGGTACACTGACTATTGTTGATAGCGATGGTGATGGTATCCTAAGAAACGAAAGTGGCAGTACTATTGAAATAACCTCAGGGGGTACTCTAACTATTGATGGTGCTCAAATACAGGGTGCAAAAGATTGTGCCATTAAGAATGAGTCCTCAACCGTAAACCTTTGTGGTGGCAGCATTACTTGTACACAGTACTACAATGTAGATGGAATTAAAAATACAGGTACTGGTGTTATAAACATCTATGGGGGCATGATAAGTACACGCAGATATGGTATTACCAACGCTGACAGCACAGGTACGCTAAATATTTCCGGAGAGGCCTCTACCATAAGAGGCTCTACTCTGGCTTTGTATAATATCAAGCCAATTTTTGGAGACATGCTTGTCACAGTAGATACCGACTTTTACGGTGCGTATCCAGCTTATTACAATGAAGAAAACATCTCTAGCTATAAATCTCTTTTGTTTGAGCCAGATCGTGGAGATATAGCCCAAATTGGTAGTGTGACATACTCTACCTTGCAGGCAGCAATTATTGAAGCAAGTGACAATGATACGATTACGTTATTGACAGATATTAACCTCAATGGCACAGTTACTATTCCTAATGCTACCAGCAAGAATTATACCCTTG
>JAEXBC010000457.1 GCA_023457875.1 Bacillota bacterium
AGGGTATACTTAGATTCCTTTTTTTTGTGTATGAGGAATTTGCGACTGATTTTGGAAGTAATTATCTTGCAAGAAAATGCTTTACATTATATGATAATAAGTATTAGAGGAGAGAATTGGAAGTGAACCTATGAAAAAGAATGGCGACAAGAAGAAGGTAAATAGACAAGTAACGACAAAAAAAATATCTTCTGTTGAACAGCAGAGGAAAAATAGAGAAAGTACTTACTTTAATCCCTATGCATCTTATTCATCAACAAGGGTACGTACAAGTTACACCAATGATTTTTCTTACAAAAATAGGCCTTCATATGTTACTCAAGCAGACTTGACTCCTGAAAAAAGGAGGCAGCAACTTAAGCATAATAATCGTATGTCAAAGAAGCAAATAAGGCGTAATAAGAAGCGTAGGCAACGTAGATTTGCCTTAAGAATAGCTGTTTTAATGAGCTTCACTACTTTATGCGTATGGGCAGTGATGCAGCTTGTACATATTTTATCTAAGCCATCTATTTCTTATCAAGTTGTTCAAATAGGCTCGGTGGATACTTCAAAAAGCTTAGACGGTGTTTTCTTAAGAAAGGAAGAAGTGATCTGTGCAGAGCAAGCCGGTCATGTCCAGTATATTGTGTCAGAAGGTGAAAAGGTAAAGAAGGATGGCATGGTGTATGTTTTAGTAGATGAAGAAAATCTGGTTAAGACCACCAAGGAGCAGCAAGCGTTTGATGAAAAAGTTTATAACGAAGCTGAGAATAGAAAAGCTATATCCTCTTATCAGGATCAAATCTATAATTTAGATGAAAATGTAAAAAGTCAGATTAAGGAGTACTTTGATAATCGAGATGAACCTTCTGCTCAGTATGTTTATAACCTGCGCGCTCAATTAGAACAAGGCATTGATCAAAGAACCACCATTTATGCTGAGGGGCAGAAGGCAAATAAAGAGCAAATGTCAGCTTTAAGACAACAGATTGAACAGCACAAGAGTCAATATCAAATTGGGAAACTAGCGCCGAGTGCGGGTATTGTTTCATATAAAACAGACGGCAAAGAAACCATAGATGTAGAAGCTAGCATTAATGATATGACTTATAATGCCTATCAGGAGATGATTAAGTCTTCAATAGTAACTTCTTTGTACCAAACCGCTATCGAGGCAAATGAGCCAGTTTATAAACTTATTTTAGATAACAAGTGGTATGTGGTAAGCTATATACATGAAAAGGATCAAGAAGCCTATATTGAGGGTAAATATTATGTTTTAGATTTTACCGAAACGGCAAATTGCCAGGTTAACTTTAAACTAGTATCTAAAAAGCAAGAAGATGATCAGCATATACAGCTTGTATTTGAAACTCAAGATCGGATGATAGACTTTTTAGACATGAGATATGCAACCTTTACCATTGGCGAAAAAAATGTCACAGGATTAAAAATTCCCTTAAAAGCTATTGTAGAGCAAAATATGTTAAAGATTCCAAGTAGCTTTTGTTTTGAACAGAATGGTAAAATGGGTGTTTATAGGCAGATTGGTGAGACTACAGAGTTTGTTTCAATTAATATCGAAGGTGAAGAAGAGGAGGGTTATTACTATATTCTTCAAGATTTGACAAACGCAAAGATATTGCAGCTCAATAATGTTTTAGTCAATCCTGAAAATAGCCAGACTTATCAACTTACAGAAATTGAAACAAAGAAAGGCGTTTATGTGATCAATGGTAAGATTGCAGCCTTTAAGCCAATTGAAATCGCTGTAACGAGCGGTGAATATGCTATTATTGATTATAATCAAAAGAGTAAGTTAAAAGAAAGAGATAAGATTATATCCAATCCAAAGAGTATAAAGTTAGATCAATTGTTAGATGATATGACTATTCAAAATGAATAAAGAAGGTGTTTTTATGAAAGATAAACTGAAAGAAATTTACCGAGAGATAGAACTTGCAGCCAAAAAGGCAAAAAGGAATCCACAAGATATCACCCTCATTGCTGTCTCTAAGACTTATCCTATTGAAGCCATACAGTTAGCCTATTCATTAGGCTGTAAAGATTTTGGAGAAAATCATGTACAAGAGTTAGTTTATAAAATAGAGCATCTCTCCGAAAAGGTACGTTGGCACTTAATCGGTCACCTGCAAACCAATAAAGTTAAATACATTATTGGAAAAACCGCGCTGATTCATTCGGTAGATCGATTAAAACTTGCTGAAGAAATTCAAAAACAATCTCTTAAACAGGATATTGTCACCGATATCTTAATTGAGGTTAATGTAGCCAAAGAGGAATCAAAGCATGGTTTTTTAGTTGAGGAAGTAATGGATGCGATGGAGAAACTTTCACAGATGAGCCATATACGTGTGAGAGGGCTTATGACAGTTGCTCCCTTTGTCAAAAATCCTGAAGAAAATAGGCCCATATTTAGGAAACTTTGCGAATTATCGGTTGACATACAAAACCAAAAGTTTAATAATATAAGTACTGAGATACTATCTATGGGAATG
>JAEXBC010000458.1 GCA_023457875.1 Bacillota bacterium
CGCATTAACATCGTCTCAGCCTGATCATTCATGTTATGAGCTGTTACTATTTTAGCATTTGGATTTAATAAAGATATAAAGAAATTATATCTTTCTTCCCGCCCCGCCTCCTCTTCCGAGATTTGCCTTTTTTTAGCTATTTCTTTAATGTTGCATTTATGTTTATAAAAAGGGAGTTTTTTTTCACGACACACCTCTTCAACGAGCTGCATATCTAAAGTAGCACTTTGCCTTATACCATGATGCACGTGTGCCACCTTGAGCGATACATCATATTCCTCTTGATACGTATAAAAATAGTGTAGAAGCATCATAGAATCCGCTCCTCCAGATACAGCTAAAATAAGTTCATCACCTGGAGTAATGAGGTTGTTTTTTTTGATAAACCCTTTTATCTTTTCATGGATTTGTGTTAGCATATAATCTCCTTGCTATAGTATAGCCATATTTTATATTTTGATAAATCATGTGCTTAAGCCCTACTTTTTGTGTAGTTTCTCTGGCCCTTTACTATTTCTTTTACTATAAATCAAATCCATCTATTTTTCTATCATTTCTTATAATAATTGGTTTTACTTAGTCACTATCCATATATTTTAAACAAAAGAATCATAATGCAAATAAAGCATAGTGAAATAGAAAAACACAAAAAAGCATCAATGATCTGAGCTCTTCTTTTCTTCTTCAAAGCATCGCTTCTCTTTTTAGGACATTCTGCCTGAAGCTTTTTGACTAGGTAATCTCCCTGCTGTTCATCAATAGGCTTATAGGTTGGAAAATTTTTATAGCTATTTTTCTTAAGCTGATTTTCAACGAGATGTTCTGCATACAAAAATAAATTTGCAGGAAGCTGAGCTACCTCCTTTTCCTTCAGAACAAATACAGCCTTTTCAAACCAATCACTCTGCTTTCCATCGATGGTTATTTGCTTTTTCATATCTAACTCTCCTCGTATGTGCCTCTCAACTTCTAATAAATTTATTCTTCTATAAAAATAGCCATTTTTTAGTACTATTATTCAGTGTCTATCATATTGTATATACTTATTCAAAAAGAAGGGCTGTAGCACTAAAGCGCAATACAACAATACTTTGTGTATTTCTCAGTGCCACAGCCCTTCTATTCATATTGTTTCCACAAACGTGCTACAACAATGGTCATATCGTCACATTCTTGCCCTGCCAATAGATTCTTAGTTTTTTCTAGTAAATAATTCGCTATGTACTCAGGACTTGTGCTATGTGTTTCCCTAATAAAGTGCTTAAAGGTCTCTTCTTTAGTAAACAACTCCTCCTTACTTTCTAAAACACCATCTGTCACCATAATCAACAAATCTCCATCCTTAAGCTGTTTCTTGCAGCTGACAATATCAATCTGTTCTAAAATACCTACAGGAAGACTACTTACCTTCACTGTGGTAATTTCATCGCCTCTTACAATAAAGCTCGTAGAGGCCCCTAGCTTTAAGAACTCTGCTACACCTGTATATTCATCAATGAGTGTAATATCCATGGTTGAAAAATTTTCAATATCGGATTTAAGTACAAGGGCTGAATTAATCATTTTTACGGCTGTATCATTTTTAAAGCCTGAATCCATGAAACTTTCTAAAAGCTCTATAGCTGCTGTGCTTTGTTTTTTTGCCGAAGGTCCACTTCCCATTCCATCAGCAAGTGCTAACAGGTATTTCCCATCTGCTAGTTCCATAAAACTATACACATCACCCGAAATCTCGCCTTTTGGTGCCGCTGCAGCTGCTGCCAGTATACTAAATTGTTTTTTGATGATGAGCTTGAAGTAGCAGTACTTTTCTTCTATATGATATTCATACCTCTCAATTTCCACCTTGAGCTCAAGTACATTTTCTATAATCTCAATGACCTTTTCTTTTAAATCCATTTCACCTTTATAATGGGTGTAAATATGTATTTCATCCTTACGACCATTGTTTTCTAGCACCATAATATCTTTGGTACGAATTCCTTTAGCAGCCAAACCCTGTCTAATGTTTTTTTCATCTTCTTTATTAAAGTAGAATTCACTTTCCACCTGGTCTGAAAGATTTGCAATACTAGAGGCTACTGCTTCAAATTGTTCTGTGATTAAGCTCCTCGTTTCTGTAAAACGTTTTTGCCACAGGCGCTTTTGCTTAAATAAATCCAGCTTATAGCCTAGGGTATAGGCAAAACTTTCAGCATTAATACAAGCCTTTTTAAAAGCATCAGGGATATCTCCTACCGTAATTTGGCCCTTCTGTTCTATTGTTTCAATCATCTTATAAGCATTTTGATAGGTATTCTTAATATAATCCTTCCAGCAAAAATTTTTCATAGAGCAATTTTGACACATACTTTCACCTGTATCTTCAATCATATAATTAATTTCAGCTTGTCCAAAGTGAAAGGTTTTATCTGAAATTTTGTCAAAGGTCCTACTAAGATCCAAAAACGCTTTTGAAAAATGCTTGAGCCGCTGCGTAATAATTTGTTGAACGTGTACTAAATGTTTCTCTTCTTCTAGTTCACTGCTATAACCAAACCACTGGGTCGTTCCTAAATAACTCCTTGGAATGCATAAGCTAAGCGCAGCAGCCACTAAATATGCCCCTAATATAGGCAAATCGATGACTTTTGCATTAAAAAGAGCAAAACCCAGTAACAATCCAAGGCCCATTGCAAAGGTAATTCCCACTCGATCTAAAAAGCAAAAAATGCCTCCCAATAAAGCCGCAAATAAATAAATCGCCACGAACTGGGGCGGAATGTAGCTGATTACCACCAGTAGTGTACTAATTACTAGGCTGATTACAATACCACTACTCATTCCTCCTAGATACAACACCCCTATAATAAGCACAAAAACCAATACATCTTTTAAAAACACCTTTTGAATAAGGGGAACAACAATATAAAAATCTATCATCCCACCTAATATACATGCCATTAGAAAAGCCATACTGGCCATTTCCTGCTCGTTTAAAGGCGTAACTCTTTGTTTATAGATCACATTCAGACTATATGAAAGTATGCCTACTAATCCTACGCCGATTAGTGTTTCCAATATGCATACGATCAATTTATAAACTGTAGGTGTCCCTAATACAAGTGACATCATGGAAATACATAGGATACTAAGGCCTGTAATGAAGCCTTGATTTTTTATATTACACTGACTTTTTATCATACCCATACATATTCTAAATCCCATTAATAATAGAAGCATAAGCATATATTTAATCATATTTTCATTTAAACTACTGGAGGACAAAATGCCAAGTAAGGTCAAAATACTTGTCCACCTTTGGGTTTGTTTATTATAATACATAGCCCCTACATAGGCTACTCCAAGGGTATAAAATGTATCAAAGAAAATGACTCTACCCATAAAAAATCCCAACAAACATAAAAAAATGGTTATCCAGCTAATCCCTTTTAGTGTATCAATAAATGTTGCCTTTCTTTTCTCTTCTGTACTTATCACTTCAATCTCTCCTTCCTACAGTAACTCTTATTATACAGATAGGAGGATTATATTTTTGTAAATATATGGTAATAGTAGAGAAAAATTTTGCGACATTATACTTTCATTTGCACAGCAAACAACCAAGTATTTTCCACAATAGGCTTTATTCCATCTCATTACCCTTTGTATTGTGTCGAATAGCTTTCAAAATCTAAAAATCTTATTGGGGCAAAAAAAATTGCCACATAGCTAACCTCGTTAACCACGCAGCAATTTTTATAAGTGGTCGCTATAGGGCTCGAACCTATGACCCCCTGCTTGTAAGGCAGGTGCTCTCCCAGCTGAGCTAAGCGACCAAGTAGCGGAAAAGGGATTTGAACCCCCGACACCACGGGTATGAACCGTGTGCTCTAGCCAACTGAGCTATTCCGCCATTTTGTATCTGTGTTTCAGACACTTTAGTATTATATCCCACTGCTTGTCTTAATGCAAGTCTTTTTTAGTTTTTTTATCAAATTTCCTCATTATTTTCCTAGTATGGTTTCAAATCATTTTACTTATACTATACTTGTAAAATAAAATGTTTAACTTTATTTTACAATCTAATAAATTTAGCGATCCCTCACCTTGTTGGTGGTGCATTTATTGACCACACGGCCTATGTAGTTCATCTCTAGTATAAATAATAAAATCCACTCATAAAGAGTGGATTTTATTACATTAAACCTTTTTGTTTAAGCTCGTAGATGAGCCGTCTATTGTGTGTCTCGAAATCTCTTGTGCTTCTCTCTCTGTCTCCTGGAACATTAGGTGAATACACAATATATTGTTTTAAAACTTCTAATTTTTCTTCATTGCCATCACCATAAATTCTCTCATGCAAATGTTCCCTTGTGTCATGAATAGCATAGTACTCCATATAGGTGCCTTTTTCGTTTTCTTGAATCACCCATTTCACTAGCCAGTCCCTTACAGACATTGTCTTTTTGTTTCCCACAAACAATTCGTTCTCATCTAATGCATTTTCCGCTGATGCAAATTTCTTACAGAAATTTTTCTTAATGATGTTGTACACTTTTACACCCCCAACATATTCATTTCAGAAATTTATGTATTTATGATATTATTATACTATATATATATTAAAATTGAAATATTTTATTTATTATTCTATGTAATATCTATATATTTAATTATTCATTGTTAATTTTTCACAATGTTTTTATATTATCACACCACTTTTAGGTCATTTTTTACATTTTTTTATTTTACAT
>JAEXBC010000459.1 GCA_023457875.1 Bacillota bacterium
GCAAATGACCTTATTAGCTCATTCGATTTCTAAAAGTAAGAAGTTAGCCGAAAGTCATCTGTGGATTGATGGTTTTTATGGATTTACCCATACCCAAATCGTCATTATTAAGGAATTAATCAAAAAAGTAAAATCTCTCACCATTACATTACCTATGGACAAGGTGTATCGCAAAGGTGATAAGATTTATACCACCAATCCTTTTTATGAAAGCATCCAAAATTACCAAAAGCTTATGGATATTTGCGAGCAAGAAAAAATTGAATATGTGGTGGAGGAGTTAGTTAAGGAAAAAACGGGGAAAATAAGTGCTTTAGATTATCTTGAGCAGTCTTATCTGATGGCGTATAGTAAACCATATAACGAAGAAACAGAGGCAGTTTGTTTGAATACCTACCCATGCCGTAGTGATGAGGTGGAACAGGCTGCAAGGAAAATCGTTACCCTAGTAAGGGACGAAGGCTATCGCTATCGAGACATTGCAGTTATTGCAGGAGATTTACCAGCTTACCAGACGACTATTGAAGGGATTTTTAAAGAATATGATATTCCCTTTTTCTTAGATATGAAACGAAATATTCACACTAATAGTTTGATTGCAGCGATTGAGGGCGTACTCAATATTATTACGGGTCAGTATACCTATAAAACGATGATGAGCTATTTGCGTACCTATATCCTCCCCCTTGAAAAAGAGCAAATCGATAAGATAGAAAACTATATTTTAGCATATGGTATTCGGGGAAAGAAAAAGTGGTCAATGCCTTGGAATTTTGACGAAAAACATCCAGAAGAGCAAGAGGAGATCAATCAAATTCGGCAAATTATTATTACCCCCATTATTATGCTTGAAGAACGTTTGAAGGCTTGCAAGGCAAATGGTAAGCATCAGGTTGTTTGTCTGACAAAGGCAATGTATGCCTTCTTAGAGGATATTGATGCCTATACTGGATTACAGCATATGATACAGAAGAATAAGCAAATGTCAAATCGCTTATTAGAACTGGAAAACACCCAAATATGGGGGAAAATCATTGAAGTATTTGAAAGACTTGTGGATATTTTAGGGGATGAAACGCTAAGTATTCTCACCTATAAAAAAATACTAGAGACAAGCTTTTCCTATTTAAAAATGGGTATTATTCCTCCAACTCAAGATCAAGTGATGATTGGCTCGGTGGAGCGTACACGTCTACCTAAGTTAAAGGCATGCTTTATATTGGGAACCAATGAAGGGCTACTACCAAAGGTAGATGAAACAGCTCCTATGTTCTCAGATATGGACAAGGCAAGTTTAAATGCCATGTGTGAAAAGGAGAAAGGCCCTAAAGGCCGCTTGAATGATTTGATTGTTCAGCAGTCCCTTTATGCCAGCACCTTTAGCGTTTATACCATTCTTACGCGGGCTACAGAGAAGCTTTTTGTATCAGCAGCTTTGGCGGATGAAAACGGTAAGCTATTAAGACCCTCCATTGTTTATTTTAAGTTAAAGAAGCTTTTTGGAGAAATGCCTAAGAAGTCAAGTGAGGATTTTATGTGGCATATTCATAGGCCACTACCTGCCTTTGGCTATTTAGGAACTTTATTAAGAGAATATATTGAAGGACGGTTAGAGGAGCAAGCATGGAAGGATCTAGTGAGTTGGTATGCCAGACAGGAAGAATGGAAGGAACGTTTTAAAAAGTTAACTGACCACTTATTTTATACGAACCAACAGCACTATTTGAATGAGGAAACAACGCGTTTATTATATGGCCCTACGTTAGAGACAAGCATTTCTAAATTAGAAAGCTATAGACAGTGCCCATGTAGTTACTTTATGCGTTATGGTATTCATGTTAGTGAGCGAAGATTATTTAGCTTTGACCGTGCCAAGGTAGGGACTTTGTTTCATAGTGCCCTTGAACAGTATCCTAAAGAGCTTACCTTAATGGGAACGAACTGGGTAGAAGCTAGCCTTGAGCAAATGAACTTGGCAGTTAAAAAAGCTACGGCTTTTGCAGTAGAGCAGGTGAATGCCGTTCAAAGAGAAACAGAGCAATTTCGGTTTATTGCCACAAAGGTAGAAAAAATGACATCTAGAGCCATTCATGCCCTAAGCACTCATCTTAGAAATGGAGACTTTGTACCTAGAGATTATGAGATTAACTTTGGAGAAGGTCAGGGTTTTCCACCTATTGAGATTCAAATAGATCAAGAAAGAAAGCTTTTAATTACAGGGCAGATTGATAGAGTGGATGTTTACTACAAAGATGAGACGACCAATTATATTAAGATCTTAGACTATAAATCAGGACAAAAGAATTTTAGCTTACTAGAGGTCTACTATGGCCTTCAACTTCAGCTTATATTATATTTAGATGCCTACCTTAGAAAAAATCAGAACTACCAAGCAGGGGGGGTATTTTATTTCCATATCAATAATCCCTATCTTAGCTATAAGGTGGGAATGGATGAGGGGCAACTTGAGGAAAATGGCTTAAAGCAGTTTAAGCTATCTGGACTTGCCCTAGAAAATGAGGAGATCATCACTGCTTTAGATAAAAGTAAAACAGGAAGTACCATTCCTGTGAGCTTCAATAAGGATGGCAGTATTAAAAAGGGTTCTTCCGTGGCAAATGAAAAGCAATTTGCTGCTTTAGAACAGCATATTATAAGTACCATAAGAACACTGGGCGAGGAAATTTTATCTGGAAAGGTAAGTGCTAAACCTTATAAGTTAAAGACAGCAAAGCCTTGTGATTATTGTATATACCATACGATTTGTCAGTTTAATGAAGAACAAGTTGACAATTGCTATGAGCAGCTTGAACAGCTTACGAGTGATGCGATATGGGAACAGATAGAAAAGGAGGTGCACTAATGGCATGGACAGCGCCGCAGCAAGCGGCAATTGATCAAAGAGAGTCTAATATACTGGTTTCAGCAGCAGCAGGGTCAGGTAAAACAGCGGTTTTAACCCAGCGGGTGGTGGAGCGAATCGTAGGTGAAAAAGAAGACAGGCCTATTGAAATTGATCGTTTTTTGATTGTGACCTTTACCAGCGCCGCAGCTCAAGAAATGAAGGAACGTATTACTCAAAAGCTCTCAGATTATATACAAGCACTTAGGGAAAGAGAAGAAGAAGACAACCTTGAAAAAATCTATTACTTAGAGCGCCAAATAGCTATGGTACCACAAGCTTCTATTTCTACAATACACGCCTTTTGTCTAAAAACCATTAAAGCCTATTTTAATCATTTGGAAATCGATCCTAATATTAAGGTGGCTAACGAGGCCGAACTAGACATCATGAAAAATGATATTTTGGATGAAATGATGGAGGTCTATCTAGGAGAAGGTGAGGCTGATTTTTTAGAGCTAGCTGGCGTTTATGGTAATGTACAAGGACTGGAAACGCTCAAGACACTGATACTAGATATTTCTACTTTTTCAAAAAGCACCCCTTTTCCTGAGATGTGGTTAAAGGAGCAGGTGAGGCACTTAAAGACACCCTATAGTAGTATAGAAAAAATGCCTTGGGCAAGCGCTATCAAAAAACAATTATTAGGGCAAGTCAAAGACCTATTATCTATTTATGATAAAGCCATAGGCCTTTGTGACGTAGTAAATGGACCTGGTTTGTATAAAGAGACGTTATTATTTGAGTATGAGCACCTCAAAAGGATTAGCGAAGATTTGCCACTAGAAGAAATACTATCTTGCATTAATGAAATAAGCTTTGCGCCCCTTTCACGTAAGAAGCAGGAGTGTGATGAAAGTTTAAAGGAGCGGGTAAAGGCTTATCGAGATTTATGTAAGGAAGTCATTAAGAACTTGCAGGTAGACACTAGCTTTTATAAAGACCCTAAGCTCATCAAACAGCTTCCCATAGTAGGCAGACGAATGGAGACTTTAGTTAAGTTGATTATGGATTTTGAAGCACGGTATCAAATGGCTAAGCAGGATGCAGGTATTGTAGATTACAATGATCTAGAACATTTTTGCTTAAGGCTTCTCATTCGGCCAGAATTTGATGAACAAGGTGAAATGATAAGCTGTACTTATAGCGAAGTTGCTAAGGAACTTAGCGCATTTTATGAAGAAGTCTATATTGATGAATATCAAGATAGTAATACTGTGCAGGAAACCATTTTAAAAGCCATTGCTGAAGCAGACAAAGAAATGGGGCCTACCCGTTTTATGGTAGGGGATATGAAACAAAGTATCTATCGTTTTAGACTAGCGAATCCGCTTATCTTTGCAGATAAATATGATCGGTGGGAAAAGCATAAAGTAGGTACTGTAAGTAATGCCAAGGAGGTATGCATTGATCTTTCCCAGAACTTTAGAAGTAGAAGCAATATCCTTGAGGGCGTCAATGACATTTTTGAACAGGTTATGAGCCCACAGGTGGGAGAATTGATTTATGATGAGTATGCAAAGCTTAAGGTGGGTAATTTATATTTAGAAGGACTAGACGATACCTTACCCAATGAGGCTTTAGCAGATGCTATTGAACTTCATGTTTTAGAAACTAAAGCCAAAGAAGACGATGAGGAAAATGGTCTTGAGGAACTCAAGAATGTAGAATGTGAAGCCTTAATGGTAGCGGATTTAATTGACCAGCTTCTGAAGGGACAAGGTAATCCTACCCATATTTTTGACAAGGAAATAGGCGCTTATCGTAAGGTGGAGGCAAGGGATATGGTTATCCTTTTAAGAGCACCAAAGGAAAAGGCAAATATTTACGAGGCGGCGCTAATGAATAAGGGGATTGGTGCCTACGCTCAAATGAATCATAATTTCTTTGATGCTTTAGAGATTCAAACCATGATTGCCATGCTCAAGCTGATTGATAATCCTATGCAAGATATCCCACTTGCTACAGTTTTACGCTCTCCCATTGTAGGTGTAAGCCTAGATGAACTGGTGTATATAAGGAAAGCTAAGCAGGAGGGTAGCTTTTATGAAGCCCTGCAGGTGTATATGGAAAGTCAAGAACCTAACAACGAGGTGATACGTTTTGTAGCAATGCTTAATGCTTATCGTGAGCAAAGTAGTGAACTGAGCTTACAAGAACTTATTGCTAATCTTTATGTAGAGACAGGATATTATCGCTACGTATCTATGTTACCTAGTGGTGCAAAGAAAAAAGCAAACCTTGAATTATTAAAGAAGTATGCCCAAGATTATGAAGCAAGCAATAATGGAAAACTATTTGGCTTTGTCCAATATCTCGATAAACTCTCACAAACTACCCAAGGACTTGAAGAAGCAAAATTAGTGGGAGAAAATGAAAATCTCGTGCGCATTATGAGTATTCATAAAAGTAAAGGACTTGAATTTAGCATTGTTTTCTTATGCGACACGGGTAAACGTTTTAATCATAATGATTTAATGAAACAAGTGCTACTTCATTATGACTTAGGAATGACACCAGATTATATAGATACCGAAAGCTATGTGAAGTACCCTACGATTCCTAAGCTTGCCATTAAAAACCAGATTATGTCAGAAAACATTTCAGAGGAAATGCGGGTACTCTATGTGGCATTAACCAGAGCAAAGGAAAAGCTTTTTATTACAGGAACCCTTCCTAATTTAGCAGATAAGGCTTATCAATGGAGTTTGTTTGCAAGTAGGACGGAGAAACAGATTTTGTCGTTAGGCGTAAGAAGAGCTGGTTCCTATTTGAATTGGATAGGATTAAGTTTGTATGCTCATAGTCAAATTCCAGATTTAAGAACCATGACAGGAGAAGCGCCTAGCGTACTTTATGAGGGAAATTCGAAATGGCGTCTTCAAGTATGGCATAAGGAAACATTAGGTGCCTTACAAGAAAATAGACAGGAACACATACAAGAGAAAAAACAGTTACTAGAAGCATGGGATACACAAGCAAGCTATGGGGTCTATCACGAAGAAATTAATAGAAGGTTAGACTTTGTCTATCCCCATGAAGCAGCTGTTTTATTGCCTACTAAAGTTTCAGTTTCAGAAATCAAGCGAGATTTAGGCGGCATTCAAGTTGACAGCAATGATGGTTTTTCTCTTTTTACAGTAGAAGAAGCCCCTGTTCCTCGTTTTATACAACAAGAAGAAGTCTTGCAAGGCACAAGAAGAGGAACCTTGATTCATAGTGTTTTTGAACATTGGAATTTTTTGACATATAGTCAAGAAGAGACCATCAAAGAGCAATTGCAACTCTTAGTAAGTGAAGGTAAAATAGAGGAAGAAGTATTACAGGTTGTAGATGTCAAGAGATTAGCTTTGTTCGCGCAAAATGTGGTTATTGAGAAGATGAGAAAGGCTAAGTATTCAGGGAAGGAAAAAACCTTTACTTATTTAGCCAAAGCAAACTTAGTAGATACGAGTTACTTGGAGGAGGAAGAGGTTTTAATTCAAGGAATCATAGACGCCTTTTTTATTGATGAAGAAGGGATCACCTTGATTGACTATAAAACGGACTATGTTGATTTAACTCAAAAAGTCGAAAGTCTTAAGCTTATTTATGATAGGTATCACAAACAACTTCAGCTTTATGCCCTTGCACTAAGTAATATAACAAAGTTACCAGTTGCCCATATGTATATCTACTTGTATAATATAAATGAGTGGATGAATATAGAGACATCAGGAGGATTAGTGAAGTGATTAAGCTTATAGCGACGGATATGGATGGTACTTTATTGAATAGTAAAGGTCAAATGCCATTAGAATTTGGTGATGTGTTTGAGAGGCTCAAAGAAAAAGGTGTCATTTTTGCTGTTGCTAGTGGCAGACAGTATGCGACCTTAGCGACTAATTTCAAACAATTTCATGACGATATGCTCTTTATCGCAGAGAATGGCACTTATGTTGTTTATAAAGGAGAAGAGCTAGCGTTTCACCCCCTTGACAAGGCCGTAGCTAGGCAGCTCATTACAAAAGCACATAGCATACAAGATACTTACATCGTGGTCTCAACAAAAAACGGAGCCTATATAGAAAACAATGATCCACGCTTTTTAAAAGAAGTTGCTAAGTACTATGTAAAATGCCAATATGTTGAGGATTTACTAGAAATAGAGGAAGACATTTTAAAGATTGCCATTTGTGATTTTCAAGGGGTAGAAAAGAATAGTTATGAAGCATTTAAACCTTTTCAAACCAAGGCGCTCATCTGTGTGGCGGGAGATATTTGGCTAGATATGATGGCTATTGGTGTTAATAAGGGAGAAGCCATAAGAACAATTCAAGATAAATTAGGCTTCACCTATGAGCAAACCATGGTATTTGGGGATTATTTAAATGATTATGAGATGTTACAAAGTGCATATCATAGTTATGCCATGCAAAATGCCCACCCTCGTTTGAAGGAAGTTGCAAGGTTTATAGCAAAAAGCAACGATGATAATGGGGTTATGGAAAAAATTAAGGAGATAGTGGTAGGTAAAGAAGATGAAAAACAAGAAAATTATATTAGTTAGTTTAATAAGTTTGTCAGTATTAGTCGGTTGTCAAAATCAGACAACGCCAACAAGTAGTAATGCAGAAGTGAAAACAGAACTTTCAGTAGACTCAGCAATCAAGGAGCAGACTGAAAAAGCAGCGCGCTTAGCAAGAGAATTAGAATTACAAGAAAAGCAAGAGGCGCAGAAAAAGGCAGAAGAAGACAAAAAGGCTGAGGAAGGCAGTGAGATTAAGCAGCTGATTGATTTAGGAGGTCTAATCGGTAAAAAACAAGCTGATGTTGAGTCTGTATTAGGTAAACCAGAAGAAACCACTTACTTAGAAAAGACCAAGATATTGCTTGCTGATTATTTTAAGCTTACTGTATTAGAGCAAATTACTAAAATTGAAGTGGTGTATGATGATGAAAAAGGAGCAGTTAATTTTGTTAGTATGACTTGCATACAAGCCGATGATGAAGAGGCTTTTATTAAGTATATGACCGATGAGCTTACCACCCGCTACGGCGAGTCAAGTATAGAAAAAATAATTGACAAAAAGGGAACAAGAAAAAGATACTGGTATGATGAGAACTTAACTTATGCCTTATCTTATTTTGAAAATAATATTTACTTTGATATCTTTGAAACAGATAAGTAAGGAAGGTACCATTTAATGAAATAGACTCCCCTTATGGTAGATGTGAAAAAAACATTTACTATAAGGGGAGCCTATTTTTATTAAAAGAAAATAGTTAATCCTTACTGCGATCCTTACTGCTAAAGTAATATTGTCTACCTAAGCTTTGTTCAAGCTGACTAATATCGCGCATTGCCTGGGACATGGCATTAGCTAAAATATTGGCGCGATCCATTCCAGCTTGCCAGGAGAACATACCACCTAAGCAATTTTCTAAAACGTAAAGACCTTTGTAATAAATTGAAAGTAAGCTATCAAAGGAATAAACAAAATTACCACTAGAATCTACAATATAGGAGGCTTTGGCTACATCATCCCAAAGTACCGTATAACCGTTTTTATTTAAATAATCTCTACGAATTTCATCATAGGTCTTGGTGTCAGTTGCACCATAGCGTGCATAGAAGGGTATGCCAAGAAGAATTTGATGACTAGGTAATCCCGCTGCCATAAGATTATTCACTTGGTTATCTATGCTGTAAGTCCCTAAGGATAAATCGGAGGAAAAAAGATTAGCTTGATGTCTTCCAGCAGTCTGACCTGTTTCTCCTGCAGTAAAATCATAGGCCATCAAATTAAAATAGTTAATAATAGGTGCAATTTTATTAATTTCTACATTTCTAATATAGCTAGGCTCGCCAGTACCAGCTACACTAAGCCAAGCATCCTCGCCAAGGACGTCACGAAGGGCAGTAAGCAGTAAGGTAAAATTTTCTCTATCCTCTGGTCTTGATTTAATGCCTGCAACGCTGCTACCAGGATATTCCCAATCGATATCAATACCGTCTAAATCATACTCATCTACCCAACGCTTTGCCTCTCTGGCAAAATTGTAGCGAGAAGTTGGTGTAAGTGCTGCATCTGAAAAACCATCAGCCCCCCAACCTCCAATAGCAAGTATAACACGTAAAGCAGGATTTTCGAGTCTTAGATTACTTAACTGGGTTAAGTAACGGGTAGAATAAACTTCTAGCGTGCCATCTGGGTTAATAAGGGCAAAGGCATAAATGACAAAATCAAGTAATCGTGCATCTACATTACTAGGATTGCCTAGTACATATTCTCCAACAATAGGTTGAGCAGGACATGAAGAAGCAGAAGAAGCATTTTCTAATCTTTGGGCAAAGGCAGGATAATTCTCTTGAAGCGCTGTAAGCCTATTTAGAACCTCGCTAATTTGCGTAGTGCCTACATTGTTAAATGTAAAAATCTCAGCGATGGTTTGATCTGGTGCAATGATAAATAAGTGGGAAGTAGGGTTAGGATGAGATTCACCCACGGTGAAAACCCCATATTTTTCACCTATTGTGCCTGTACGATCATCTACAATTGGGAAAGGCATAGCATAGCTACCTAGTCTTGCTGTGCCATAAAACCATTGGAGGTGACTTGCCTTTTTATCCATGCTAATAGCAATGATCTGGGCATTTTTTTCTTGAAAAGTCTTAGCAGCTTTAATGAGATTAATAAATTCATTTTTTCGCCAAGTATTAAATTCAGTAGGACTACATAAAAGAATAACCCATTTGCCAGTGTAGCTTGCCAAATTAACGAGTCCCCCAGTGCTGGAGCCGCTAAATTGAGGAGCTTTCTGGCCAACTCTTAAATTATTGCTCATCAAATCACTCCTTGTTTTAGATTAATGCTATATGAGACATATCCTATGTAAGTTGCCAGCGAAATACCTCATTCTTATCCTATTCATCTAAAATCAGTAATATGATAGCTTTTTGAAGAAAGGCAAGTCTTAAAGCGTAACAGGATAGGTTGGAATACGCTAGAAGATAAAAATCGAAATCATATAAAACTCATATAAACATATAAACATATAAAATGGAAGTCACATAAATAAGATAGAAGCTACATAAAGTGAAGAGATATAAAACAAATTAATAAAATATAAATAATAAAACAGAATGAACCAAATATAGTTGTTGAATTTGTTGAAAGGTAAAAAGAAATGCTGCTATTAAAGAAGAAAAATGGGGCTGTCTCATTAAGGAAGCAATATACAAGCTGTTATACTCATTATGAGTGAGCACAACAGCTTGTAAAATTTATCCTTAGTGAAACAGCCCCATAGGGAAAAGTGCAAAGGACTAAATAATCATACCTAGCAATTGGTTGCTACGTTCTACGAATTGGTGCATATCATCAGCACTTAAGGCATGATTTGAGAGTCTTGCAAGGTCATATAAGTGTGCGCAAAGTAAAGACGTGGTTGCTTCATCTAATTCTTTTTGCATTAGTGTATTGATGAGCGGATGATTTTGGTTTAGAACCAAGGTTTCTTCATCTTCTGGAAGCGGCATATTCATTCCTTGCATTTGGTACATCTTCATCATTTCTTGCATACGTCTACTTTCTTCGGAAACAAGGAGGATAGAGGCCACACTTTGTGATTTTATATCTTCAACTGAAACCTTCAATTTATCATTAGAAAGTACTTTTTTAAATAAAGCACTTAATTTTTCTTCATGGGTTTTATCTGTCGAAGAACCCTTTAATGCAGAAGAGAGATCTGCATCAATGCGAAGGAATTTAACGTCTTTATTTTGGTATTCCATATGAGAGATAAAGGGTGAATCAATGGAATGCTCAAGATAAACAGCACATAGCTCATTTTCTTTAAAAAGTTTGATGTACTGAGATTGAATAGCACGATCAGATACATAAAAAACTTTATTTTCGTGAGTGTCTTTGACACGCTTGAGGTATTCATTTAAAGTCAGATACGCATCATCTGTGGTCTTAAATAGAACATAATCTTTCATTTTGTCAAAGAACTTACTTTCTTTTAGACAGCCATATTTAATAAAGGGTGAAATATCATCCCAGAACTTCTTATAGTTTTCATTTTCATTCTTAGAAAGTGATATGAGTTTATCAGCAACTTTTTTTGTAATATAATCAGAGATTTTCTTTACAAAGCCATCATTTTGAAGCAAGCTACGTGATACATTCAGTGGTAAGTCAGGGCAGTCAATTAAACCCTTTAATAAAAGTAAAAACTCAGGAATAACTTCTTTGATGTTTTCTGCTACAAAAACTTGATTGTTGTAGAGCTTAATGCGACCTTCTATCGTCTCAAGCTCATGAGAAAGTTTTGGAAAATAAAGAATACCTTTGAGTCTAAAAGGATAATCCATATTTAGATGAATCCAAAAGAGTGGTTCATTAAAATCATGGAAGGTTTCACGATAAAAGGCCTTGTATTCTTCTTCTGTACATTCAGAAGGATTTTTTGCATAAAGAGGATTTGAGTTATTGATTGATTGTGGCTCAGCATCCTCAGCTGGCTTATCAGCCTCTTCATCAATAACATAAATAGGTACAGGCATAAATGAGCAATACTTAACGATAGCTTCTTTTAAGGTGTAGAAGTCTAAGAAAGTACTACTTTCCTCGTTAATAAAGAGGGTAATGGTTGTACCACGTGTGGTTCTAGAACTTTCAGAAAGCTCATAGGTGGTTCCACCATCACAGGTCCATTTAATGGCAGTATGATCTTTGTAAGATAAGGTATCGATCGCAACTTGCTCAGCCACCATGAAGGCAGAGTAGAAACCAAGACCGAAGTGACCAATAATTTGATCCTGGTCCATTTTATCTTTATATTGTGCTAAAAAGTCTTCAGCTCCTGAAAAGGCGATTTGAGTAATATATTTTTCGATTTCTTCTTCTGTCATACCAATTCCATTATCAGAGAAGGTAAGTGTTTTATTTGTTTTATTTAAGGTAACAGTTACCTTAAAGGGTTCATTGAGATTGTCTGTAGCCTCGCCAATATCACAGAGCTTCTTAAATTTTAAGATTGCATCGCAAGCATTTGAAATAAGTTCACGAGTGAAAATATCATGATCAGAGTAAAGCCATTTTTTAATAATGGGGAAAATATTTTCACTATGAATAGATAAGTTACCTTGTTTAGACATAGAAAGGTCCTCCTTAGTGTAAAAAATATTTTTTGTAACTCATTATAGAACGTGGGCTTAGTCATAATTGTCTATTAGTAGAAATAAGCATATGAGATATTACGTTAAAATAAATTAATGGACTAACCAGTCTGTCTATAAATGAAGTTACGTAAAAAGTATAATGAAAACATTTGAAGAAAATATAACGCAAATATATTATCGTGATGTTTTGGAAAATGTCAAGAGGGTTTATAAGGCGTAGACTTTCTTCAAACTTGTATTAAGAACGGGTATGACGGCTAGTATAGATTAAGCCGCTTGTGCAGAGTAATATAGCAACGACGGATATTATAGTAAGTAGCGTATGATGTAATACAAAAAAAGACGTTAAGAATTGTATGACGCACATTACTAAAAGCAAAATAAAGCTTAATTGTAATTTGTTATAATTCATTTTAGAAACTCCTTATATAGAGATGAAACATAGAGAAAATACACCCTAAAGAAACTCACTGTGTATTATTTTTCATTATTGTAGTTTGATGGGTAGTTGCAAAAGTTACTAAATAAACTGATGTTTAAATAAGAAATCTTGAATCTTTTTATCCCACAATGCATCAGCAGACTTATCCATGGTAAAATTTTTGTAGGCTACACCTGTACTGCAAGTGGTTTGATTATCTTTAAAGGTAATGTTGAGATAGAAGGTAGAAGCATCCAAGGAAAGCGCAGCTGTCTTTTCTAAGTTCGTAGAAAGTACAAATTTAAAATAAGTTGGAAGCTTAGTACCCTTTATGAGTGCATAAACATAATGACGCATTTCGCCCCAAGTAAGATATTCACTAAGATGTTTTCTCATGTCTTCATCAATATCTTCAAAGTATGGTGCATTACGTCTACCATCGACTATGGTCTTAAAGGCTGTATGTGTTAGGATTTCTCGAACTTCAAAGGCATCGAATAAATCCGTTCTTAAAAGACTAGCCATAAAATCCTTTCGATTAGAAATATCAAAAGACTGCATAAAGATCCCCTTTACTAATAATATACTTTTTCCATACATAAGCCATGGGCTGGAGCCGTTGGGCCAGCTAGGCTTCTATCCTTGCTCTCCAGTAAGGTGAGCATACTTTCTGGCGCTCTTTTACCTTGGCCTACTTCAATGAGTGTCCCTGTTAGAATACGCACCATATGGTGTAAAAAGCCATTTCCTTCATAAGCCAGTAGGATTTTACCATCCACCTTTTGGATGTCAATATCAAACAAGTGACGCATTGTAGATTTATTTTTTCCATTTAAAGAGGTAAAAGACTTAAAATCATGAAAGCCAGTCAGGTAAGTAGCTGCAGCTCTCATAAGCTCTATGTCTAACGTTTCTTTAATGTGATAAGCATATTTAATAGAGAAGGGATCTGCAAAAAAATTGTTATCAATTGTATAAACATAGCGTTTACGAAGAACCTTATAACGAGAGTGAAAACGAAGGGATGCAATGCCTAAGTCTAATATTGCAATATCTTGTGGAAGATACTGACTTAAATAGCTCAGAATCTTTTCTACAGGAATAAAACCCTCGGTATGAAAATTACACACCTGACCGTGGGCGTGTACACCTGCATCTGTTCGACCAGAACCAATAATTTGGACTTCTTCATCAAAAAGCCGAGTCAGTACATTTTCAAGCTTACCTTGTATTGTTTTTTCTGGATGTTTGGTTTGCTTTTGAAAACCATTGTATTTAGAGCCATCATAGGCAATAGTCATTTTATAATTTGTCATAACAACCTCTTTTTGTATGTGTTTTAGCATAGTATACCACAATTAACCAGTAAGCGTAACCTTATTCTATGATGTAACCACAAGGTATACACCTCTTGCTTTAAATATGAACAAAAATCTTAAAATATAAACAAATATACAAAAAATAGTTGGATTTACTTTTTTACATCCAATGGTTAGCTATAAATTTAAAACGAGCTATTTCGACATGAATTGCAGTTAAAAGCCTTAGGTGGCTTGACCAATATTATGAAATAAAGTAAAATGCAGATTGAGAAGTTTAAAAAATACATTATTCAATGGAGGGTAAAAATGGAGTTCTTTAAGCTTAAAGAAAACGGAACAACTGTTAAAAAGGAAGTAATTGCAGGTATTACCACATTTATGACGATGGCCTATATTTTAGCTGTCAACCCACAGATTTTAAGCGCAACAGGTATGAATGCTAATGGTGTATTTGTAGCGACTATTATTTCCTCTGTTATTGGTACAGTAGCAATGGCACTCTTAGCAAACTATCCTTTTGCATTAGCACCAGGTATGGGACTCAATGCTTTCTTTGCTTTTTCAGTCGTATTAGGAATGGGATATTCTTGGCAATGGGCATTAGCAGCTGTATTTGCGGAAGGTGTTATTTTTATCTTATTAACCCTTTGCAATGTACGTGAGGCTCTTTTTAATGCAATTCCTAAATGCATGAAGGCTTCTGTAAGTGCTGGTATTGGTTTATTTATAGCATTTATCGGTTTAAAAGAAGCACATATTATTGTAGATGAACCAACTACTTTTGTTACGCTAGGAGATATGTTATCACCACAGGCTGTTCTATGTATGGTGGGAGTATTTATCACTGTAGCATTAATGAAAAAGAATGTAAAAGGTGCAGTATTACTAGGTATATTAAGTACATATATATTGGGTATTCTTGCACAGCTGATTGGTTGGTATCAAGTAGATGTTGAAGCAGGTGTTTATTCACTTATTCCAAGTTTTCAAGGTCAGGGCGCGCTATTTTCTGGTTTAGGAGAAGTAGCCTTTAAATTCCCTAGTCTTCAAGAAATCATGTGTAGTCCAAAAAGTATTTTAAGCTTTGTATTAGTTTTATTTACCTTCTTATTTGTTGATATCTTTGATACATTAGGAACATTAATGGGTGTATCTCAAAAAGCAGGGTATCTTAATGAAAAAGGTGAATTACCTCGTATTAAACAAGCTTTCCTTGCGGATGCAATTGGAACAGTAGCAGGATCACTTTTAGGAACGTCAACTGTAACAACCTTTGTTGAAAGTTCAGCAGGTGTTATGGAAGGTGGACGTACAGGACTTACAAGTATTGTAACAGCTATTTGTTTTGCACTTGCTTTATTTTTATCACCTATTTTCTTAGCTATTCCAGGATTTGCAACAGCTCCAGCATTGATTGTTGTAGGTGTGTTGATGCTCGATAGTATTGTGAAGGTAGACTTTTCAGATATTACAGAAGCACTTCCAGCATTTTTAACAATGGTCATGATGCCATTCGTTTATAGTATTTCTGAAGGTATTGTCTTTGGAGGTATCTCTTATGTGGTTGTTAAACTATTATCTGGAAAAGGAAAAGAAATAAGCCTATTGATGTATGTATTAGTCATTTTATTTGCTATAAAACTTGTGGTAGCATCGCCTACCTTTTCAGCTATATTAGGATAAAGCTATTTAAGAAATATCAATTTCTAATAGCTGATAGGTAAGAAGAACTTATAAGTCACATAACAAGCATATAACATGGCCGCTTGGCACTTAAAAATACTTAAGTGACCAAGCGGTCATTTTGTTAAGAAAAAGAAATAAGTGGTCGATATATAAAGCGTGTGGCCTATGCTTTTTATTGAAATAAATTAAAAATAGAAAGAAATTTGTGTTTTTAAAATCGCCATGATAAAATAAAATTGTTAAGCTAATATTTATAGAGAAGGGGGATGAACGTGAGTAATGAGGAATTTATGCTAACGATTATGGAAGAGTTCAACAGCATAAAGAATTACGAGCAAAAACGGGGTTTTCTTGAAGATTTAAATTATCATATTGGGCAAATCAAATACTTTTATGATGAGCTAACACCCAATCAGACAGGTGATCCATCAACTACTTTTTATAGACCGAAGCAATCACCCAAAGTACATCAAATAGCGTATTTTAATTTGACTCGGGGATTTCCTAAGGAACTATATGGAGGCCATTGGTGTTATGTTTTTAAATCTTTTAAAACCAAATTCGTAATTATACCAACTACATCTGTTAAGGTGGATTCTTTACCACCTGATAAGGAATTTCAGATGGATATTGAAGTAAAGAATTTCACCAACCATTACATAACCAGGCTACAAATTGGAGATATGAGAACTGTTGACATTCAAAGGCTATACTGTGCCAAAGGATTTTATGATGTAACCACAGATAGGCAACTCATTGTAGACACCGTGAGCAGAATCTTATTAGAGTAATATGTTTAATATAAAAGTAAAGCTATTTTTTTACATTAATATGGATGATGCTGAAAGCTACTTAATTTTAAGTAGCTTTTTATGCATCATTTTTTGGGTAGCTGGTTGTTTTCAGTTGCTTTTCAGTGAATGTTCAAAAAGTCATCACCTTAGGGTTTTATTCTGTACTTAATCAATCAAAAAACTTTAAGGAGGAACAAAACGATGAATACATTCAAAGACGATGAGAATACATTCAAAGATGAATTTAATGAATACAACAATACTATCATGAACCAGGAAGGCAGTTCATCAGGTGATACATTATTTAATGGGGATGCGCCGCTAGAAAGCCATGATGTGATTAAAAAGGAGGATAAGCCAAAGAAAAAACATTTTTTTAAAAAAGGCGTTGTTGTTACCGCTGTTGTTGCCCTAGCTGCTTTTGGAACAGGAAGTTTAATGACCTCTTATCAGTGGATGCAAAGGTATGAAGCAGAGTCTAGTAAAGTGACCTTATCAACTGGAAATAGTGATGCTAGTATTATAAAGGCTGCAAGCATGAATACACCAAATGGATGGAGCGTTTCTGCTGTAGCAAGCAAAGCTGCTGATTCCGTAGTTGAAATTAGAACAGAGGGTGTGTCAACAGATCGG
>JAEXBC010000460.1 GCA_023457875.1 Bacillota bacterium
TAAAAGACCCCAACCATCAATATGCTATCATAGGCATTGTTCCAGCTATATTTTTAGTCAATGTAGAGGAGTTACAGGGAAGAGCTATGCCTAATAGCTGGGAAGACTTATTAAGTGGTGATTTTGAAAATACGGTAAGCTTGCCTATAGGTGATCTAGATTTATTTAATGCCATTTTACTTCATATTTACAAAGCTTATGGTGAAAAAGGCATCAAACGTTTAGGAAAGAGCTTGATGCGCAGCATGCATCCTTCAGAGATGGTAAAGTCCTATATGAAAAAAGATGCTAAACCAGTTGTGACCATCATGCCCTATTTCTTTACTTGGATGGTGAAGGAGGGGGGACCAATGACTGCTGTATGGCCTAAGGACGGTGCCATTATAAGTCCTATCTTTATGGTAGGGAAAAAGGAGAAGCAGACAGCCCTAAAGCCTATCGTTGACTTCTTTACTTCAAAAGAGGTGGGGGAAATCTTAGCCCATAAGGGCAAATTTCCAAGTGTTCATCCAGAAGTGGATAATAAGATTGACAAAGAAAACAACTATATGTGGCTTGGATGGGATTATATCAAGAGTCACGATATTTCAGCATTACTCAAAAAATGTGAGCAGCTCTTTAATGAAGCCGCAAAAGGAGAGGATACGATATGAATTTAGTAACCCTATCAGGACCACCTTCTTCGGGGAAAACTTCAGTAATCTTAAAAACGATAGAAGCCATTAAAAAGAGAGGTTTAAAAGTTGGTGTTGTCAAGTTTGATTGTCTTTATACAGAGGATAACCTTTTATATGAGAAAGCTGGTATACCCGTTAAAAAGGGATTATCAGGCTCATTATGCCCCGATCATTATTTTGTCAGTAATATTGAAGAGGTGGTTAAATGGGGCATAAAGGAAAACCTCGATCTTCTGATAACAGAGAGTGCAGGCTTATGTAATAGGTGTTCACCTTATATCAAGGACGTTAAGGCCATCTGCGTCATTGATAACTTAAGTGGTATTAACACGCCTAAGAAAATAGGCCCTATGCTAAAAACAGCAGATATTATTGTGATTACAAAGGGTGATATCGTGTCCCAAGCCGAGAGAGAGGTTTTTGCTTCAAGAGTACAACTCGTTAATTCTAGGGCAACCCTCATTTTTGTCAATGGACTCACTGGGCAAGGAGCGTATGAGCTAAGTACCCTTGTTTATGATAAGCACCAAGCACTTGAAACAGTGAAGGGCAAAGAATTAAAATTCCCAATGCCCTCTGCTCTGTGTTCTTATTGTTTAGGTGAAACGAGAATAGGTGAAAAATATCAAATGGGTAATGTCAGAAAAATGGATATAGGTGAAGAAAATGATTAAATTAAAGGACATAGAAAACACCACGATAAAAGATTTACAACAAAGCTATCCTTTTATAGTAGCCTTTTTTGAAAACAATCATTTAGAAGTAAGCGGGTATGAAGCCTATACATTAAAGGACTATTTCAATCACTTTACTCAAGATGATTTAGAAGAGTGGGCTATTCATATAGAAAGGATACAGCAAGATTTAGAGATTTATTTAAATCAGATGATAGAATTTTTAGGGGTAGACAAAGATAGGGTAGAAGAAATAACCCTATTAGCTGGTAAAAATAAGGCGGGTGAAAAAGAGCCCTTTGAAGCCTTAACAATTCGTAAAAGTGAAATTATATCTATAGTAGGACCAACTGGTTCGGGAAAAAGTAGATTATTAGCGGATATTGAATGGGCAGCCAATAAGGATACGCCTACAGAGCGAGTGATATTAATTAATGGCGAGCTTCCAGATAAAAGTATGCGTTTTTCTACAAGTAACAAACTGGTGGCGCAGCTATCTCAAAATATGAATTTTATTATGGATTTAACGGTTAAGGAATTTCTGGAGTTACATGCAAAAAGTAGGATGATTGCCAATGAAGATGAGATCATCCACAAAATAATAGAAGCTGCAAATGCACTGGCTGGTGAGAAGTTTGATTTGGATACACCGGTAACAGGTTTAAGCGGTGGTCAATCAAGAGCCCTTATGATTGCAGATACAGCTATACTGAGTACTTCACCTATTGTGCTCATTGATGAAATCGAAAATGCAGGGATAGATAGAAAGCGTGCCTTAAAACTACTTGTTAATGAAGAAAAGATTGTTTTGATGGCTACCCATGATCCAAGCTTAGCACTTATGGCGGATAAACGCTTAGTGATTAAAAATGGTGGTATTGAGAAAGTAATAGAAACATGCCAAGAAGAAAAAGCTATTTTGCTTGAACTGGACAAAATGGATCAAATCATTTCAAAGATGAGAACAAAGCTGAGAAGTGGCGAAGTGTTAAAAAATGAAGAATTATGACATGTTGGTGTCATAGTTCTTTTTTTATATTCTAATAGAGATATCCCTTGTCAATAAATGTTATCCTATGCAAAGTAACAATTTTATGTGGCTAAGGTTTACAATAGATAGTGAATTGTTCACATCATTTTAGAATAATTTAAGCAAATATTATAAAGAATATATTAAATTGTAAAATAAATACTTGACATAGATGAGGTGTTTCTATAAAATTATAATTTATCATACAAATTTGAATCTTTTATTAATCTAGATGGCGCATTCTAACCAATATCAAGATAGCCTTTTACAATGTGCGTTATGGTTTATTAATGGGTTCTTTTTGAAAGGAGTGACTATTTATTAATGCTTTTATGAGTTATTACAAGGTTTATATGAAAGTAATGATACAGTATAAGTGGGGGTTTATGTTATCCTTATTAATTGATCCCATTATTGTACTAATCAACATTTCATTATTTACGAGTATCTATACGTTTAATCAAACGAATGCCATTGCAGGATATGATTTAGCACAAATGATTTGGTACTTTGCAGGAACCAATTTCATTTGGTATTTCACCTATAATCATGTGGACCATATTATGTCGGATGGTATTCTATCAGGTGACTTAGCTACTTTTTTGTTAAAACCTGCTTCCGTCTTTAGTATGCTCTTAGGTGATTCAGTTGCCCTGCGTACTGCTGGGGTTTTGTTTGAATTTGTACCAAGTATGATATTGTATAGCTTGCTTTGTACCCCAACTTTTATGACAGTCTTTTCCTTTGGGCGATTTTTGATTTGTATTGTACTCAGCTTTTTTATGATGGTATTTATTAATTTCTTAGTCGGCTTAAGTGCATTTGTTTTTAAGAATAACTTTTCTGTACGAAACTTAAAAGATATTGTGGTCTGTCTTTTAGGGGGTGCCTATTTCCCATTAGATTTTTATCCAGAAGTGATTAGGCAGATCTTAGATTATTTACCTTTCAAATATGTCTTTTATGTACCACTTCAACTTCTTATCAATAGAGAGGGTGGAGCTTCACTATCTGAGTTTGCAAGGCTTATAGGCATACAAGTGATATGGATACTCCTTCTTTGGCTAGTTTGTAAGTGGCTATGGAATAGAGCAATCAAGCATTTTTGCGCGGTAGGGGGTTGAGAAAATGAATACGCTTAAGGATTTAGTGGGAATTTTTTTTCTAAATAGCAAGCTACGCATTCAGCGTAATATGCAATATCGATTTGATTTCTTTAATGGTCTTGTTATGTCACTTTTAAACTCAGGAATTGGTGTCGTTGTACTTTTTTTGATTTTTACCACGACGAATGGGTATCCTGGGTGGAATTTACAGCAAATCTTTTTGTTTCAAGGGCTATTGCTTTTATGGAATGGCCTAAAAAATATGTTTTTTGGTGATGTGAGAGCGAATATAGATGATATGGTGAGAAAAGGAAATTTTGATCGCTTACTTTTAAAACCCTATCCACCCATTGGACTTATTTTAGTAGATGGACCGAACTATATGAGTTTAAGTGGTATTGCTGCTGGACTTTTCATTATAGTGGTAGCACTGATGAGGCTTCATATTGTGCCTAGTATTCAAAGCAGTTTAGCCTGTGTACTATTTTTAATTAGTGCGGTTATCCTTCACATGGCATTTCTTGTTTTATATTGTCTGATTGCCATTATGGTTGTATTTACAGGGCGTATGGGCGAGGTAATGGATAAAATCTTAAGATTTAGTGAGTATCCAATAGAAATTTACGGACGTGGGGTAAGCTGGATCCTTCGCTATGTATTTCCTCTAGCCGTTATGATTTATCTTCCAACTCAGGCTTTGTTAGGACGTATAGAAATCATAGCACTTATAAGTGCTTTGGTATGCGTGATATTATTCTTTTTAAGCTTACAGCTATGGAAGCATGGCTTAAACAAATACACAAGTACGGGAGGCTGATTATGGAATATTGTATCGATGTAAAAAATTTAGCACGTGTTTTTAAAGTGCCCCTTAAAAGTGGAACTGGACTTTCAAGCAGTATTAAGTCTTTATTCCATAGAGAATATAAAATGGTTGATGCTGTAAAAGATATCTCTTTTTGCGTTGAAAAAGGAGAGATTAGAGGTCTTATCGGGCCAAATGGTGCAGGAAAATCCACTACCATTAAGATTTTATCTGGTATTTTATATCCATCTGATGGGAAGGTAAACGTACTTGGGCATACACCATGGCTAGAGAGAGAAGCTTATGTACGTAAGATAGGTGTCGTGCTTGGACAAAAGTCTCAGTTGATATGGGACTTGCCACCTCTTGACTCCTTTATGTTAAATAAGCAAATTTATAAAATTCCTGATGAGGTGTATAATGAAAATGTAGATTATTTCACCAAGGTATTAGATATAGAAGAAGTGGTTAAACGACCTGTTAGGCAATTATCCTTGGGTGAAAGGATGAAATGTGAATTGGTAAGTGCAATGCTTCACAATCCAGAGCTTATTTTTTTAGATGAGCCTACTATTGGTATTGACATTTTAGCGAAAGAAACCATTGTTCATTTTATTAAAGAAGTAAATCGCACTAGGAAGGTAACCTTTATTTTGACCACACATGATATTTCTGATATTGAAACCTTGTGTAATAAGGTTACGATTATCAATCATGGCACCATCGTTTATGATGATACGCTAGATGAGCTTAAGCGTTATTTTAATGATAAACGCATAGTTAATGTTAAGTTTGTACATAAGCTATCTATAGAGGATTTAGTTGGTTTTAATGTTCGTGAGTTTACAGGTTATGGTGTGCAACTAGAAGTTGATGTAGAAGGCACCAATATTCAGGGAGCGCTTAGAAGGATTTTTGATAATCTTCCCATAAAGGATATGACCATTGATAATATTAATGTAGAAGAGGTTATTAAAGTCCTATACAAGAAAAAGGCCCCTGAGGAGTAATCAGTTTGCATAAGGACGAACTGCTACCTAAGGAGCATTATATAGATGTGAATTACACTAATGGGTAACTCACAAGAACAGGTTGTATTTGTTTATTATTAAGAGCCATTTCAAGGGTTGCAGGTACTTGATTAAAATCTGCAACTAATGAAAATGGCTTTTTATTATAGTCATCTTGACCAAGAGGTACAAAATAAATATTTTTCTTGTTCAGCATATGACTAATATTTTTGGAATTTTCCCCTAAGCCATCATTTGTGGCTAAAGCAATAATAACGGGTTTACCATTTCTCATCAGTGATTTAGCAGCAAGTAAAACAGGTGTATCTGTAATGCCACAGGCCATTTTAGCCAGTGTATTTCCTGTACAAGGAGCAATAAGCAGTGCATCTAATGTCCCCTTAGGACCTAAGGGTTCAGCATCAATGATGGTATGAATGATTTTTTTTTTGGTTAATGCTTCAATTTTTGAATTGATGTGTGCACTTTCTCCAAAACGCGTTGAGGTACTATATGCACAAAATGACATGATGGGGAAAACGTCAATACCTGCCTGGATGAGTTTGTCAATTAGCAGTAATGTTTTTGAAAACGTACAGAACGAGCCACATAAAGCTACGCCTAATTTGAGTCCTTTTAAGTCTTTCATAGTAGAGCCCCCTGATTACGTAAAATGAGTAAGAGACATTGGTAAATAATATCAGCAGCACTTTTTGGTGCGACGATACCTGGAAGGCTTGGGGCAGGAACAAAGTGAATTTCCTTTTGTCTTGCATAGTCAATGTCTATTCCGCCTGGAACAGATGCGAGTTCAATATATACAACATCCTTTTTAAATAAATCAATTAAAGGTGGTGTTAGCAAGCGAACAGGAATAGTATTGAAAATGAAGTCAAAGTCACTCAAGCATACATCAAGTTCATCTAAGGGAATAGGAGTGTAGCCATAGGCACTAATAAAAGCTAAATCTTTGGTTGAACGGGCTTCTACAAAAGTCTTGGCACCTAGAGCTTGTAACTTGTGTGCTAATATCTTACCACAACGCCCAAAGCCTAAAATCAGACATTTGCTATTATGCAGGGTAATTTCACTATTTTGCATTGCGTATTGAATAGCACCCTCTGCCGTTGGAATGGCATTTAGGATAGCAATTTCATCTAGCTGCATCATGTCACAATATTTAATATGATGCTTAGTAAATAGATCTCTAAGCGTAGGATTTAAAACACTACCTAACACAAAGCTATTTCCTGCAGCTAAGAAAAATTGTTCTAGCGAAATATACGTATTGCACATAGGTGTAAAAATACTTAAATTATCTTTTGAAAAAGGGATAGGACCTATAATATAAGGACAGTTTCTAATTTCACCAATGGAGGTGCAATAATGAATGCCCACTGGTAAATCAGGATGACATAAACCAAAGGTAGATACCTCAAAGCCCTTCTCATGTAAAATTTGAGCCAGCCTTACAAACCTTAGGTCTCCACCTACAATTGCAACAGAAATTTGAGCCATCTTTTTATTCCTCCAGCACTATAAAATGTCTGTATTATAAGATATGAGCATATAGGAAAGATGGTGCCTGTATGATATTGTTATATGGACGAGGATGAAGAAAGTGGATAGCAAGTGAATCATTTGATAATATAAGCTTTAAGATAGGAGGAAGACAGATGGAATATAGGATAGAACGTTTAGATGCATTTACAGTTGTGGGACAAGAAACTAAGTTAACTAAGTTTCAGAAGGAAAATGTAAAGCTCTGCAAAATGTTTTGGAAACAGTTTAATCATCATATAAAAAAAGCATACCTACATCAGTCTGAAAACTGGATAAAGTATGCCTTTATGGAAAGAAAAGATGACATTTTAGTTTACTATTGTGCTATTCCAAAGAAAATAGTTGTTCCAAAGGAATTTAGTGTAAAAGAAATACCACCACTACAATATTTAGTAGTGCACCATATCGGTGATATGGATAAAATCTATGATACATATCATACAGTTTATAAAGAAATAGTACCTAATAGTGGCTATAGCCTCAATCAAGAATATTTTTTACACTTTGAAAAATATGATTATCGGTTTTATTGGAACGCTACAAATTCTGTCATTGAGATTTGGATTCCAATAAAAGGTGAAATCAACTAGGAATTTTCAATATGTTTTTTTAATGCAGCAAAACTTTCCTCGCTAATAACGTGTTCTATTTTACATGCATCTTGGTCAGCAGTTTCTTTATTAACCCCCAGATGTTCAAGCCAAGCTGAAAGCAGGGTGTGCCTTTCGTAAATCATTGAGGCAATGTCTTTTCCGGAAGGCGTCAAATAGATGAAACCTTCATCAGTAACGGTGATTAAGTTTTTTTCGCGAAGGTTTTTCATAGCCACGCTAATGCTAGACTTTTTAAATCCAAGCTCATGAGCAATGTCGATAGAGCGTACAACAGGATATATTTTACTTAATACTAAAATGGTTTCTAGATAATTTTCGGCGGATTCGTTGATATGCATAAGGATACCTCTTCATCAAATAGTAGAAAAACATAATAAAATATTAAATAGTATAGCATATAACCAGCCGTATATCAAACTTTTAAGGTGAGTCAGCACCATAGGTATTAAAAAATGAAGAAGTTTGGTAGATTTAGAAAAAGATATTGCTAAACCTTTCGGGTTAGTGTATACTAACTAATAAGAATGAAACTCAAAATATAAAAACAAAGGTGCGAATATTTTAGTACATATGCTATTTAAAGATAGTAAAAAGGTAGAATCCATGAAAAAAGACGATGATTACAGTGTATCAAAGTTATGTATGATCCTCATATTGGTGAGTGTGTTCTAAGACACTTTGAAGAAATAGTCAATATAAACAGGTAAAAAGGACATATGAGTATAATTCACTTGATTCATAAAGGATATAAGATAGGTAAATGCGAATACGGGTTAGTTAAAACTAACAACAAGGAGGTTATAATTTATGAGTGTAGTTATTATTGGTGGACATGATCGAATGGCTTGTGAGTATAAGAAAATATGTAAGCAATATCGTTGTAAGGCGAAGATTTTCACACAAATGCCAGCAAAACTGCGTAATCAGATTGGAAGACCTGATTTAATTGTATTATTCACAAATACAGTATCTCATAAGATGGTAAAATGCGCAGTTGCTGAGGCAGAAAAAAATAATGCCGAAGTCGTAAGATGCCATTCAAGTAGCGGAAGCGCCTTATATGACATCTTAGAAAAGGCTTGCAAAAATGTACAAGTAAGCATAAAGTAATATAAAAAGCTCATTATCTTTAGTTTTTGGAAGTTAAAAATGATGATTTCATAAAAAGTGGAGGAAATTCTAAGTTGCTTCAGTATATTAACCGTAATCAAACTGCACTTATTGTTTTACATGAAATTTATGGCATCAATAAGCATATTGATGAAGTATGCCATGCCTATCATATGGAAGGCTACGATGTCTATTGCCCCAATTTACTTCAAGAAAAAGGCCCCTTTACCTATAATGAAGTTGATGAGGCTTACGGATATTTTATGAATCACATTGGTTTTGAGATATACATTGAGATTAATCAAGAGATTGAGAAGCTAAAAAAGCGCTATGAAAAAGTATTTGTAATAGGGTTCAGTATAGGTGCTACAATTGCATGGCGGTGTAGCGAGAACAACCTTTGTGATGGTGTGATCTGTTGTTATGGCTCAAGGATCAGAGACTATTTATCTGTTTTGCCAAAGGTACCTGTATTAGTAGCCTTTGCCAAACATGATACATTTCAAGTTCATCCTATCGCTCAAATACTTAAGGAGAAAGAGAAGACAGATGTACATATTATGGATGCAAATCATGGGTTTTATAATCCTTATTCAAGTCATTATAATCAAATCGCATCAAGTCAATTTAATCAGATCCAAAAGGCTTTCTTAACTATTCATAAGGCATCAACCAGTAAATGATACCATTTACCTTGTTGATGCCTTAAGTCTTAAAGAATAGGGTAATCCTATTATTGAATAAGTTCTTTAAGCTTCTGCACATTTATAAGCGTCATTCCTCCCCGCGATAATTCCACCCAGCCCTCAGATGCAAAGTACTTAAGCATACGGGAGACCACCTCTCTAGCGCTTCCTATGTATTTTGCGATTTGTTCATGGGTTAATTTAATCGTTGGGGATTTACTTTTAGTGGCCTCATCTAGCAAAAAGATGGCAAGGCGTTTGTCAAAGCTCATAAAAAGAATTTGCTCCATGGCCCACATCACTTCAGAGAATTTTTCCATGGTCATTTTATAAGAGAAATTCTCTACGTAAACGTTACTAGCCATAAGCTTAGAAAAAGCAGCACTATGGATAAGTAGAACCTCACTATCCTCCTGAGCATCCACATGGATATCAAAGGTAATATTTTGTAAAAGGCAGGAGGCTGAAAGTATACAGATATCTCCAGAATATAAACGATAGAGGGTGACTTCTTTACCCTTATCAGAGAGCATATAAGAACGAATACAGCCTGATTTCACTAAGATAACCCCGACACAATCATTTTCACCATGATGGATACATTCTCCTTGTTGGTAATGCACCACAGAGGTGTGATGGAGTAAAAGTTCCTGTTCTTCGTTACTTAATTTATCCCAAATACGAAATGCATTTTTTAGAAAAGAGGTATTTTCTTCTTTGAGCACAATTTGCCTCCTATGATATCAATCACAAAGTAAAGTTATTATTGAATATAGTATATTTACTTTGAGTAAAAGCCACAATAGAAATGCGGCTTTTACTGTTTATGAAAAATTATATTGGGTGACAATAGGTGTTCTTTTTTCTGTTTGATCTTTGAAATATTCATAGAAACAGATGCCTAAAAAGCTACCGGTTACGTTCACAACATTGTTAAAACCTAAATGCTGTAAGGCAAGAACAGCATTATAGCTTCGCTGTCCACTTCGACAGTGCACATAAACGATTCTATCCTTTGGAATTTCTGAGGTTCTTTCACGAAGCTGGCTAAGTGGAATGTTTAGTGAATCCTTGAGATGACCTCTTTGATATTCATTTTCTTCTCGCACATCTAAGAAAAAGGCACCTTGCTCTAGAAGTGGTCTTACCTGATCAATAGTGATTTGTTTGAAGTCACCAGATAGCAAGTTACTTGCAATATATCCTGCATAGTTTACAACATCCTTTGCTGTACCAAAGGGTGGGGCATAGCAAAGTTCTAAATCTTTTAAGTCTTCAACGGTTCCACCAAATTTAATGGCAGTGGCTATAATATCTACCCGTTTATCTGTATTACCTTTTCCAATTGCCTGCGCACCTAATATTTTACCAGTAGGGATTTCGTAGAGTAGCTTAAAGAACATAGGATGACTATTAGGCATAATCCCAACTTTATCGTTTGCTATAAGAAATACTTTGTCATATCGTATAGGAAGGTGTAGCGCCTTGATTAGGTTTTCATTCAAGCCAGTAGAAGCACCATTATAGTCAAATACCTTAATCGCGCTGCTACCTATATAGCCACCATGAAGAGCTATCTTGCCATTGATATGATCAGCTACGGCGCGAGCTTGCTTTTGAGCAGGACCAGCTAAAGAAATTTTGGTTTTAGCGCCTGTTTGTGCGTGAAGCACTTCAATGGCATCTCCTACAGCATAAATATCAGGATCATTGGTCTGATAATGGTCATTCACTAGAATAGCGCCAGTTTCACCTAATGCTAAGCCGGCACCAACCGCTAAGCTGGTTTCTGGAACTACGCCAATTGCCATAATCACTGCATCAGCGGCTACTGAACGTCCAGATTCTAAAGTAATGCTTTGCTTTTCAAAGCTATTTACCTTATCGCCTAGGATCAGGTTGATACCATGATCCATCATTTCTTTATGAAAAACTTGGACCATATCTTCATCAAAGGGCCTTAGAATCTGAGAGGCTGCTTCGATAAGACTCACCTCATAACCACCTTCCCGTAAGTTCTCGGCTACTTCAATACCGATATAGCCCCCACCGATCACCGCAATATGCTTTGCTTGATGGGTTGTGATAAAATCTTTAATACCCGTAATATCTACCACGTTACGTAAGCTAAAGGTAGGCATTTGGTCAAGGCCTTTAAAGCTTGGCATAATTGGTTTTGCACCAGGCGATAGAATAAGCTTATCATAACTTTCGGTATAGGTGCTATTTGAAAGTACATCCTTTACCGTAACCGTTTTAGCTTCCCGATTAATCCCTATCACTTCTTGGTTAACTCTTGCCTCAATATGATATTGAGAGAGGAATTTGCTTGGATTCATCATCACTAGGCTTTCAGCCTTTTTTATTGTATCACTTAAGTAGTAGGGGAGTGAGCAGTTTGAGAAAGAAGTGTGAGGACCTTTTTCAAACATAATGATCTCATCTGTTTCACTATGACGTCTTAATCTGGCAGCTGCAGAAGCGCCACCTGCAACACCACCTACAATAAGAATTTTCCTACTCATACCATCATCTCCTTCTATTTTCTATATTTTCCTGTGTATGACCCTATACCACCCATTACATTAACCACATCAAATCCAGCTTTTTTAAGGGCAGAAGCAGTACGCTGACTTCTCATGCCAGATTGACACATAATATAATATTTTTGATTTTTGTCTAGATACTTCTCAGGCATAGCTAAAAGTGTATCCATAGGAATGTGTTTAGACTTTTGAATGCTTTCTCGTGCATATTCATTATTTTCTCTGATGTCAATAAGTTGAATATCATCAAGTATGGGATCTAAATCGTTAACGTGAATATGATCTACGTTATTGTTATTTAAAAATGAGAACATTTTTATTCCTCCTTTTTTATCTATAACCCTATTATACACAAATCGTTCAAAAAAATATGTAACTATGTCACAATTCTCCCGCTATTTACTAAAGAGCATAAATATAATAGAGAAACCTATACTAATAAGTAACTTAGTCACTGAAATAAATCTAGGATATTTATATAGTATAGATAAGCATATAGATATTTATTTAACAAATTAGGCACAAGTAGAAAAGAGGAGGATGCATATGAATAAAAAAATAATCATCGTAGGCGGTGTAGCAGGTGGAGCATCTACAGCTGCTAGACTAAGAAGATTGGATGAACATGCAGATATTATTATGTTTGAAAAGGGTGAATACATCTCCTTTGCCAACTGTGGACTACCTTATTATATTGGAGAGGTGATAGAGGAAAGAGATCAGCTTATTGTGCAAACAGTAGAACAGATGCGCGATAAGTTCCATATGGATATAAGAAACTTATCTGAGGTCACATACATTAATCGTGAGGAAAAAACAGTAACTGTAAAGGATTACAAAAAAGATGAGATTTATAAGGAAAGCTATGATGTTTTAGTGCTTTCCCCTGGAGCTAAGCCCACTATACCACCCATACCGGGTGTTGAAGATTGTACAAACCTTTTTACGCTTAGAAATATTCCAGATACAGATGCTATTAAGGCTTATTTAAGTGCACATCAGCCAAAACGAGCGACTATTATCGGTGGTGGTTTTATTGGGCTTGAAATGATGGAGAATCTTCGCCATATCGGTCTTGAGGTCACATTAGTTGAAGCAACCAATCAAGTCATGGCGCCTTTAGATTATGAAATGGCCAGCATTCTTCATGAGCATATGATAGAAAATAAAGTAACACTCATATTAGAAGATGGTGTAAAGGCCTTTGAAGATAATGGGAAAAAGATTGTGTTAAGTAGTGGTAAGACTATAGAAACAGATCTCATTATTTTAGCTATAGGTGTTAGCCCTGAAACAACTATCGCAAGAGAAGCTGGCTTAGAGCTTAATGGAAGAGGAGCCATTATTGTAGATGAAGACTTAAAAACCTCAGATCCGTCTATTTATGCACTAGGTGATGCCATTGCAGTGAAGGACTTTGTGAATGGAATTGAAACCATGATTCCCCTTGCATGGCCTGCTAATCGTCAAGGGAGAATTGTAGCAGACCACATATGTGGTAGGGCATCTCGTTATACAGGTACATTAGGCTCCTCTGTGGCTAAGGTTTTTGACTATACGGTTGCTACCACTGGAAATAATGAGAAAACCCTTAACCGATTAGGCATCCCCTATAAAGCGATTCATATTCATCCTGGTTCTCACGCAGGCTATTATCCAGGTGCATTTCCTATTGCCTTTAAGATGCTTTTTGATCCAAAAACAGGTCTTGTCTTAGGTGCGCAAGGCGTTGGAATGGATGGTGTAGAAAAACGTATTGATATTCTAGCCACTGCCATTAAGGCAAGGCTTACAGTATTTGATTTACAAGATGTTGAGCCCTGTTATGCACCACCCTATAACTCTGCAAAAGACCCTGTTAATATGTTAGGATATTATGCTTCTAATATCATGGAGGGACTTGTAGAGACAATATCATGGGAGGAAATAGACAAGTTAAACCCAGAAGAAGCAATGATTATTGATGTAAGAGAGGAATTTGAGCTTGCAACTGGCGTCATGCCCCATTCAATCCATATGCCTTTAGGTGAGTTAAGAGAGCGAATTGCACAAATTCCTAAGAACAAGAAGCTTTATGCAACTTGCCAGGTTGGTCAAAGAGGTTATGTGGCCTGTAGAATCCTTAATCAATTAGGCTATGATTGTAAAAATATAGACGGGGGCATTAAAACTTATCTTTATGTAAAACGTGCCGAGAAGGAATTAGCAAGTCAAAAGAATAATCCTATAGATAGGGAACAAAAGGAGCAAGAAAGCACAATGACACTACATGATATTGATATTACAGAAATCAACGCTAAGGCAAAGCTGAATGCGTGTGGTCTTCAATGTCCAGGCCCCATTAGAAGAGTATTTGAAGAAATGGGTAATATGCAAGATGGAGATATACTAGAAGTCAGAGCAAGTGATCCTGGTTTTAAAAGGGATATTGCTGCCTGGTGTGAAAGCACAAATAATAAGCTTCTCAAAACGGATTTTGACAAGGACAATAAAGCTTTTATAGCATATATTCAAAAGGGTAATCCCTCCCAGCAGCTACAAACAACTATGCAAAATCAGAATAACGGCGCTACCTTAGTTGTCTTTAGTGGTGATTTAGATAAAGCCATTGCTTCCTTTATTATCGCAACAGGTGCAGCATCTATGGGAAAACCAGTGACCATGTTTTTCACCTTTTGGGGACTTAATATTTTGAAGCGAAAAGATAGACCTAAACTCAAAAAGGATACAATGGAAAAGATGTTTGACATGATGCTTCCAAGTCATACTGGAAAGCTAGGCTTATCTAAAATGAATATGGGTGGTATGGGACCTAAGATGATTAAACGAATCATGAAAAAACACAATGTAGATGATATAGATCTACTCATCGAAAATGCTATCAAGATGGGTGTGAAGGTAGTAGCTTGTTCCATGAGTATGGATCTCATGGGAATTAAGAAGGAGGAATTTATTGATGGCGTAGAAGTGGCTGGTGTTGCTGCATATTTAGGTGCAGCTGACCAATCTGGAATCAATTTATTTATTTAAAATATATACAGCGCTTAACTTAATGGCTATCAAGATAAAGATTATTTTGCCCAGCATACTTCTCAAAATAGAAATATGCTGGGCAAAATATAAAAATATCAGTTAAGACATAGATGATTAATTTCTTAAGATAATAACAACCATATAAATGATATATGTGACTGCAAGTAAACCACCTTCCAATCTGTGAATGACAATAGTAAGTTCATAAAAAAGAGTACATACACTAAACTAAGAAATATTAATAAAATAATTGTATATAGACTTATTTCTATATACAATTATTTTATTATGTCCATTAGACGCTAGTATATTGACTATATATAGATAAATATATATACTATATATAGATATTTATCTATATAGAAAGGGTTATAAAAATGAAATATGAAAAAAATTCAAAAATACTTAAAGCATTGAGCGATTCCAATCGTTTAAAAATCATAGACATTCTTTCGTGTGGCGAACAATGTGCTTGTAGTATTCTTGAGCACTTTAATTTTTCACAGCCTACTTTGTCTCATCATATGAAGATTTTAATGGAATGTGGTCTTGTTACAAGCAGAAAAGAAGGTACCTGGATGTGGTACTCGTTAGATACAATACAAGCCAATAGACTGATGTTGTTTTTAATGGGGATTATAACACCTACAGAAAATTGCATATGCAGGCAATGTATCGATAAAAAGAATGAAGAAGTTGACCCTAAATTACTAAGATAAATGATGTTTCCCAAGGGAATTTTGCTGTTGTTGATTGGAAAGCTGGTGAGATGAAAAATGAAAAGCTATTAAATCTTTTGAAATAGCCAGAATTACAATGCTGTGTCATTAACTTACATCTGAGTATTATGCTTTATTAAAACGAGTAAATAATTGAGGAGGAAAAATATGAACGAAATAAAACCATCAGAGCATCAAGGCATTGGTTTCTTTGAAAAATACCTTACACTATGGGTGATTTTATGTATGATTGCAGGGGTACTTATCTCTAAATTTTTACCAGCTATTCCAGGTTATTTAAACAAACTTGAATACGCTAATGTATCTATTCCCATTGCCATTTTAATTTGGCTAATGATTTATCCTATGATGCTTAAGGTAGACTTTAAAAGCATTGTTAATGTAGGAAAGAATCCGAAGGGGCTTATAATAACATGGGTTACTAACTGGCTTATTAAGCCTTTCACTATGTATGCGATTGCATTTGTCTTTTTCAATATCATTTTCAAAGGCATTATTCCAGCAGACTTAGCAGGGAATTATTTAGCGGGAGCCATTCTTTTAGGGGCAGCGCCTTGTACAGCTATGGTATTTGTATGGAGTCATTTAACTAAAGGAGATCCTGCATACACCCTTGTGCAGGTGGCTACCAATGATCTTATTATTTTAATTGCCTTTGTACCTATTGTAGGATTTTTGCTTGGTATTGGTGGCATCAGTATTCCATGGGCAACACTATTTTTGTCTATCTTACTCTTTGTTGTTATTCCTCTAGCTGGAGGTATGCTTACAAGACATCTTATAATAAAGAATAAAGGTGAAGCGTATTTAATAAATGTGTTTATTAAGAAGTTTAGTAATGTGACTATAATAGGATTGTTATTAACACTTACTATTATTTTCTCTTTTCAAGGAGATGTGATACTTGAAAATCCTCTTCATATTGTACTTATTGCCATACCACTCATTATCCAGACATTCCTTATCTTTTTTATAGCTTATATATGGGGAAAAGTATGGAAATTAGGTCACCAGGTTGCAGCACCTGCAGGGATGATAGGCGCTAGTAACTTTTTTGAATTAGCAGTTGCTGTAGCTATATCTCTATTTGGAGCCCAGTCACCTGTGGCGCTTGCTACAATTGTTGGTGTACTGGTAGAAGTACCGGTTATGCTCATTCTGGTAAAAATCGCAAATAACACTAAGCATTGGTTTGACATAAAGGAGAAGATTACAGAATGAATAAATTAAAAGTAGCCTTTATATGTGTTCATAATTCCTGCAGATCTCAAATGGCGGAAGCTTTAGGAAAAGAGCTTGCAGGAGATGTCTTTGAAAGCTATTCGGCAGGAACAGCAGTAAAGCCACAGATTAATCAGGATGCAGTAAGAATTATTAAAGAGCTCTATAAAATAGATATGAATGAAACTCAAAAAAGCAAATTACTGTCTGATATTCCGGAAGTAGATATTGTCATAACCATGGGCTGCAATGTAAACTGTCCGAACTTACCCTGCAGCCATAGAGAAGACTGGGGACTGGAAGATCCAACGGGCAAAGCAGATGATGTCTTCATAAAAACAGCAAAAATAATCGAAGATAAAGTATTAAATCTTAAAAATAGAATTTTAGAAAATAAAATATAAGAACGAAAAAGAGATGCTGACCATAAGCCAATGATCAGCATCTCTTTTTTCAGTCGCTAATGATTATTTCATCTCTAACAGTATACTTATTTGTAACCATCCCGACATTTTGGTTTTAAACGACTTTCAGTAAGTTTCTTGTGAGCTTTAGAAAAGCATTGATGGTCGGTGAAATCCATTTATCTTTGTGGTAAATCATCAAAGTAAATATATTGAACTCAGAATGGTTCCACTTCAGGTCTCTTAGGACTCCTAGAGCTAATTCTTGTTCAACGGTCATCTGTGGCAGTAGTGATAATCCAAGTCCGCTAATGACACATTTTTTTATCGTTTCAATGCTTCCTACCTCCAAGGTTGAAGCAAGCTGAACTTTTGCTTTTGCAAGCTGCATTTCAAACTGATTTCTGTAACAGCAGTCCTTTTCAATCATAATAAACTGCTGATTTTCAAGATGCTGAAGTTTTATCTGTTTCTTTTCCACCAGGCTATGGGTCTTTCCAGCAATAAGGACCATAGCTTCATCTCTTATTGGCTCTATGATTAAATCATGAGCTATTATCTGTTCATCCATTAAAAGTGCTATATCGATTGTATTATTTCTAACCCATTTGAAAAGATCAGGAC
>JAEXBC010000461.1 GCA_023457875.1 Bacillota bacterium
AAAGATTTAGAAAAGCAAGGCATAAATGCTTTGATTTACGCTTTGTTAGCCTTAAATAGTAAGCCTTATGAACTGCCAAGTGACGCACTGTATACAAAGGAAAGGATTATGTCTCTAATCATTACCAATCAGCTGGAGGATGGAAGTTTTGCTTACAGCGCAGCTTGGGGTGGAGATTATGATTTGACAGCTATGGTAGTTCAGGCTCTATCACCTTGGTATAATCGTAATGATGCTGTCAAACAATCAATTGATGCAGCACTTAATTGGTTAAGTAGTGAGCAAAAAGACCATGGCGGTTATGAGTCGTGGGGAGCAGATTCGAGCGAAAGTGTAGCTCAAGTTATCTGTGCATTAACCAGTTTAGGAAAAGATCCGGCTAAAGAAGCTGCCTTTATCAAACCCGAGGGAAATTTGTTAACTCATTTAATGACCTTCTATGTTGAAGAACAAGGTGCTTTTAAACATAGCGTTGATGGAGAAATAGATACATATGCTACTCAACAAGCAGGATACGCATTAGTCGCTTACGAGAGATTTTTAAATCAAAAAACTTCACTGTTTGATATGTCGGATGTAGAGGTACTAAAATCCATTACCCTAGGAGAAGAACTGGGTATTCGTGTTCCTAAGACAGGGTTTAAAAACCCCATTATTATAGAAAAAGACACCTCAAAAAGTGTATCTATCTCTATGGAAGATGCAGCAAAGGAAACTTTTATAGATATTACAGATTGTAAAACCGCCTTACCAAAGATAAAAATTGAAGCCAGCAACTTCAGCATAGAAATTCCAAAGGGGACAGCACTCACCTCGGACAATATCACCTTATTGAGTTTGCCAAAAAGTGTAGTAGATAAGACGGTAGCAAATAAAATAAAGTCATTAACTGGAAACAGCTTAAAAACAATAACGATACTTGACCATATGGCATTTGGAAGCGACCAGCAGCGTATACAGTTTAATCAAAAGATTAAAATCATCTTTAAAAATGCAGCTAAGCATCGAATGGCGTATAGAGACTATGCAGGGAAGGTATATGCGATTACAAAGCTAGCAGCAGATGCCAATAAGACGGGTTATCATGAGTATTGCTATGAACAAGGCACAGATATGGTGGTAGAAACCGATCATCTTACAGAATTTGTTGTTTATAGTGATCTTACAACGGGTGGTATCAAACCAGATTTAAAACAAACAGTTACTGTATATGTAGAAAGAAAATCACTTGGATTTAACAATTTGTTCGGGGGAGCTGTAGAATTTGAAGAAGGGGATACGGCGTATAGTGTCCTTAAAAAGACTGGTTTATCCATCAAAAATAGTGGTTCGTCTTCAAATGCGTATGTTTCTGGAATTAACGGATTGGACGAATTTGATTATGGCGCACAAAGTGGATGGATGTATAGTGTAAATGGTAGCTTTCCTAGTGCATCAGCTTCAGAGTATCAACTATCAGAGGGAGATACGGTAAGATGGCATTATACTAAAAATGGTGGCAAAGATATAGATGCCCAATTAGTAGCCTTTGGTGGCGGGGGAGTAGGTAAGCCAGTAGATATCGAAGCGGTTACAGAGGTTTTTTCTGCTATAAAAGAGAGCTTGCTTGCCAATAAAACATTATCTAATTGGCAGATATTTGGACTAACGAGGTTAGGTGAAAAAATAAATCAAAGTCATTATGATGAAATCATTAAATTACTTGAAGAAAAACAAGGACATTTTAGAAAAGTAACAGATCTTGAAACAATGATATTAGCTTTAAGCAGTATGGGTGTAGATTGCACCAATGTAAAAGGTTACAATCTTATTGAGATGATTTATAACAATGATAACTTAACACTTCAAGGCAATAATGGGATTATCTTTTCACTTCTAGCTTTAGATAGTAAAGGTTATAAGGTGCCAAGGGAAGCGGTTTGGACAAGAGAAAGACTGAAGCAAACCTTACTTGACAATCAAAATATAGATGGAGGATTCTCTCTTGTTAAAGGTGAAACAAGTGATGTTGACTTAACAGCAATGGCACTTCAAGCCTTAGCACCATATAAAAACGAAATAAAGATTGATGCTGCCATATTAAGAGCGCTTACCTTTTTAAGTGATAAGCAGAAATCAAACGGACAGTATGAAGCGAATGGAAGAGAAAATAGCGAAAGCTTATCTCAGGTAATTATTGCCTTATCAACGCTAAATATTGATTTGGCAAGTGACCAACGCTTTATCAAGGAAGATAAGAATTTAGTAGAGCTCCTATTAGCGTATCAAGTACAATCAGGGGGATTTAGCCATCAAAAAGGTGAAGCTACTAGTACAATTGCAACAGAACAAGCCTTGATGGCATTGGTTAGTTATATGCGTTACATAGATGGAAAGGCGTCCTTATACGATTTAAAGGATGTCACCATTAAAGGGATAGAAAAAACGGAGTTGACTAAAGTACAACCTTTAGCAGAACTAAATTTTTCAGATGCAAGTGAGATTTCTAGTTGGGCAAAAGAGGATTTGAAGGAAGCCGTAGCACTTGGTATTATTCAAGGTTATGGAAATGCTCTAAAGCCAAAGCAAAGAGTTACAAGGGCTGAATTTACTTCTATGCTTTTAAGAGTGCTAGAAGAAGACGACAAAGACTTTGTCCCTACCAATAGTTTATTGGATGTTAAGGAAACAGCTTGGTATCGAAATGATGTACTAAAGGCTTATGAAAGAGGACTTATCAAAGGAATGACAGCAAGCACCTTTTCCCCTTCTCTTGAAATAACTAGAGAGCAAATGGCAACCATTGTTGCAAGAGTAAGTGAGGAGACTAGTGATATAGATATAGTTTTTAGTGATGAAAAAGATATTGCTGGTTGGGCAAAAGCATCGATTTGTTTGATGTATAGCAAGGACATTATTAAGGGCTATGAAAACAATAACTTTAAGCCTAAAGAACCAGTCACAAGAGAAATGGCAGCAGTTATATTACTTCGTTTGAAAAAGACTATGAAGGAAGCTATATAGAAGTATAAAAAATAATGACAAATCAAAGGAGTGAATAAGGTGATAAAATCCTTGAAAACGCTAGCAATAGTTTTACTCCTAGGAATGATAGCAGGTTGTACCCAGCAACCTGCTATTCTCTCCAAAGAGAATCAACAACTAGAGACAGAACTGACAACCAGTGACAGTTCTACAAAGGCAGAAAAT